>NZ_CP108680.1 GCF_035994945.1 Streptomyces sp. NBC_01216 | reverse complement strand
CATCGCTGCGCGATGGGCAAGCGAACCACCGCGCTGCGCGCGATGGTTGTGCTCCCGCTGCGCGGGAGCACATGTGGGAGCTCAGCGCGGAAGTAGGTTGGACCGCTGCGCGGGGGCACCTGGTGGACCGCTGTGCGGCCCACTCACTTCTGATGCTGCGCACCAGAAGTGATGCTCCGTCCGCTGCGCTCCCGGAGCTGGGCAGTCTCTTCCTCTGCTGGAACGGGCAGTCTTCCGTTCGTCTGTTGTGCGGGATGGATGGTGCTCTATCCGCTGACATACCTGCCTCACATGTTGATGCTGTATGTAAGTTTGGTATCCAGTGAGTAGACCCCTTTCCTTGTGAGACTGGCCGGCCGAAGGCCGCATGCGCTGTCGGGTGTCGAGATCCGCACATGGGGAGTGGCCGGTCCGTGTTCCGGATGCGGACGATGAAGTATGCCCGTCGGCGCCCGGCAGACAAGAACGCATCGTCACTCGTGGTGATGCCGCGGCGTGCTGACGCCTCGTTCTCGTTCGCGTTGTCTATTTTGGAGGGCGATATGAGCTGGTCCCTCGCACACGTTCCGGACCAGAGCGGGAGAACCGTTCTGGTCACCGGCGCTTCCGGCGGTATCGGGCTGGAGACGAGCCGGGTGTTCGCGGCCCGCGGGGCGCATGTCGTCCTTGCCTGCCGCAGTGTGGAGCGGGGTCAGGTGGCGGCCTCGCGTATCGCCGGGAGTACCGAGGTCGTACGTCTGGACCTCGTGTCGCTGGACTCCGTGCGGGAGGCCGCGGCCGAGGTGCGCGGACGGCATGGGCGTCTGGATCTGCTGATCAACAATGCGGGGGTGATGTTCCCGGAATACCGGCGGACCGCCGATGGCTTCGAGGCTCACTTCGGCGTGAATCATCTCGGGCATTTCGCTCTCACCGGCTTGTTGCTTGATCTGATGACGGCGGTGCCGGGTTCCAGGGTGGTGACCGTCGCGAGTCTCGCGCACCGCGTCGGCTGGGGTGGTTTCGACGCGGACCTGGCCAAGTCCGCGACCGGGCGGCGTTCCGCGACGGCGTACGGACGCTCCAAGCTCGCGAACCTGCTGTTCGCCCGGGAGTTGCAGCACCGGCTCGCGGTGGCGGGCGCGGCGACGGTGTCGGTGGCCGCGCATCCCGGGCTGTCGCCGACCGGTCTGTGGCACGGTGACCCTCCGCCGCTGCTTCGGCCGGTGGCCGCCGCGGGCTTGCGCTGGCTGGCTCAGCCAGCGGAACAGGCTGCGTGGCCTTCGTTGCGGGCAGCCACGGATCCGCGAGTGGCTGGTGGTTCCTACCTCGGTCCCCGGCAGCGTTTCGAAAGCCGGGGGACGCCGGTGCCGGCACGCTCCAGCAGGGCTTCTCGTGACGAGGCGGCAAGGGCCCGGCTGTGGGACCTCTCGCAGGAGCTGACCGGGGTGCGGTACGAGGTGCGCCCGGAGAGACTGCCGGAATCCCCGGTGTCGGTCTGTCCCGTGACGGGGGTTCGGGCATGAGCGCGGGCGTGGGTGACGGGATCGCGGCAGGTGTCGGCGCGGGTATCGACGGCGGGCGGCGTTTTCGCTCGGTCGCGAGCTGGGCGTGGATGTGGCGCAGCTTCGACATGGCCTTGCCGGAGGTGACGGGAGCGGCGTGGAGTTCGGGTCCCTCGGTCACCTGGGTGCCGGTGGTTCCGGGACTGTCGGAGGAGGACGGTCCGGAGGATCTACGGGCCGCTTAGGTGCTCGGGTCCAGGCGTGCCCGGGGTCTTTCGGGGAGGTGCATGTCATGAAGTGGGGGTCAGAGGTTCTTGCCGTGTGCGCAGTTCCTCGGTGGTGGCCCATGGGGGTGTCGACGGGCCTAACGTGACGGTCCGTTCCCCACACTTCTGGAAAGGCGATTCGTCATGGCGCAGACGGCGCAGCGTCCTGCCCCGGCACCGGCCGGGCCCGTGCGGGACATGGGTAGCAGCTCTCGCACATCCTCGTTCTTCTTCAACGGTCATGTGCCGCGCCGCCGGGCGCTGGTCATCCTGGTGAGTGCGTTGTTCGGCTTCGCGCTGACGGTGGTGTGGTCGGCGCAGTTCGTCGACCGGACCATCGGGGACAACGTGGCGGACTCCCTACTGGGTCACCACGCCAAGGGGGAGCCGATCGCGGGCGCCCTGGCGGGTATCGCGTTCGCGTTGGCGACTGGTATCGCCGGTACGTTCACCGCGTGCAACGTCGCCGTGTTCAGTGCGCTCGCGCCGCTGGCCGGGGGGCGGTCGTCGTCCCGGCGGGGGCGGATGGCCGCCGCGTTGCGCCCGTTGGCGCAGCTCGCGCTCGGTGCGCTCATCGTGTCCTCGGTGTACGGGGCGGTCGTGGCGCTGGCCGGTACCGGTATGCCGCAGTTCGGGGACCAGGGCGGTGGTGGCGGAGGGTTCTCCGGGCGGCTGATTCAGGCGATGGTGGTCTTCGGGCTCCTCGGTGTGGTCATGACGTACCTGGGGCTGGCGGCACTGGGAATGGTGCGTGACCCGCTGGCGCGGATCTCGGAGCGCTATCCCGGGGCGCCGATGCTGTTCATGGGCGGTCTGATCGGGGCGTTCCTGATCGGACGTCCGTTCGCGCTGTTCCGTCAGTTGTTCCGGGACGCGGCCGAGAGCCACAACGCCTTGTACGGGGCGGCGTCGTTCGCTCTGCAGAGTCTCGGCAACATCGTGGTGATGGCCGTGGTGTTCCTGTTGGTGACCGGTCTCCTCGGGGACCGGCTGCACCAGTGGATGACGCGGCGGCCGAGCCGGGCTTCGGCTCTGATGGCGGCGTCGTTCATCGCCGCAGGGGTGTTCATGGTTCTCTACTGGGATGTACGGATCCTGGCCCGTCGTGAGCTGATCTGGTACCCGATCGCGCCCTGGGCTGCCTGAGCGGGGGCGGGAAGGGCCCGGTCGGGGGCGCGTGCTGGGTCTCCGACCGGGCCCCCGTTGGTGTGGGCGGTCAGACGGTCTGGTGGGCGGCGACGGCGCCGACGAGTTCGCCCGCCTGGTCGATGATGTCGAAGGCGGCGCAGTAGGGGTCGTCCAGGACGGGAACGAGGTCGGCGAGGGCCTGGGCGAGGCGCCCGCCATTGTCGTGGGTCATCGCGAGATTGCCCTCCCACAGGGCGACGCGGATACGGCGAGAGGTCAGGAGGCCGTCTCCGGCGGTCGAGGTGAGCAGCATGTCGGCGACACGGCTTTCCAACGTGGTGGGGCGCCACTCTCCGGTGCGGAAGTCGGTCATGAGGTCATCGAGGAGGCCGCGGGCGCGTTCGACGGTGAGCGGCTCCGGGAAGAAGTCGCCCTCGGTGCGGACAGTGGCGGAGGACATGTCGTTTCCTTTCAGGGGCGGTCAGGTGGGGCCGGCGGCCGTACGCCGGAGGCGCGGTCCGTGTGACGCGCGGTGGGGTAGTGGAGTTCACGGGTCTGCGGGGTGTGGGCCGCTGTGTGAGTGAGGGTCGGTTGGTGCGGGCCGCCGCCCTGCGGAGCCGGATGGGTGCGCTCCAGGGCCGTTGACTACCGCGGGTCCCAGGGTGAGCGGGGTTGTTCGTCGGCCAGATGCCCGGCGTTGCCCCAGTGATCCGGGGAGACATCACGGACGATGACGGTCACCGCGTCGTCCGGGCAGCCCGAGACCCGTGTGACGACGTCCGTGATCCCCGCCACCAGTTCCTTTCGGGCTGTTCGGTCATTGCCCTGCCACCAGTTGACAGTGATCACCGGCATGTCAGCGGTCCTTTTCTCCAGATCCGTTCGCGACGCGGGCGTGGCGGCATGAGAATCGCGGTCCGCCGACGCGCTCACAAGCGGGCTGGGCGGAGGAATCACGACTTGAACAAGTCGACCGTTTTCCCCGGGTGGTGCCCTGGGCCGGGAAATCGGAGTTGGTGAAGTCGCCGTGCATTCACAGGGCCTGTTGCCCGGATTTCACCCGGCGTGATGTGATCGGCGCCGTCCTGCCCGGCTGTTGCCGGGTGTCCTCCCGTGGCGGATGCGGGGTGCCGCGCTCCGATGCCCACGTGGTCCGCACGCCACGGGAGAAAAGGGCCTCTGACGTTTCGGAAGGAATGCTGGTGTCCCTCTTCGACATTCGCAGGGTCGGCGGGCGAGACGACACTGAGGTGACGGGTGTCGGCGTGCCGGTAGAGGACCACGGCAGGAAGAACTTCTCGCTGAAGAACGGCGCGTGACCATGCGGGCCCGCCATGACCACCAGACGTCCGACAGCGCGGTCTGAGGCCGTGTCTCACGAAGGGGCAGCCACCGTCGGCCTCGTCGCCGAGGAGCGGCCGTCCGGACACCACGGGCCGGTACAGGCGGTGTCCACCGGTGCGACCCATCGCCCCCGCTCGCTGCACGGGCCCCCGGCAGGACACGCCCACACCGCGCCGGACCGCTGGCCGCTGCCTCCCCCGCACCGTCCAAAGCGCGGCAGGGAGCCCACCGAGCGGCGTGACGCCCCGAACACGCCTGCTTCGGCGGACACCCGTGGCGGAGAGCTGAGGGCTTCGGCCGGCACACAGACGGCGGCGGTCGCCGCCCGGAAGGGATGAGGCATGGCCAGAAGACGGTCCGTGGTGGTGGCGGGCGGCGGCATCGGGGGGCTTGCGACGGCTGCGGGCCTGGCCTCCCGCGGCATCGACGTCACCGTCCTCGAACGGGCGGGCCGGATCGGAGCGGGCGGCTCCGGTCTGGTGATCTACTCCAACGGAGTCCGGGCCTGCGACGCGTTGAGCGCGCAGCTCGGCGCCCGTATCCGGGCCATCGGACACGTCACCGGTCCGGGCGAGGTCCGGATGCTGATGGACGCCGAGGGCACGGTCCTCGCCGAGGAACAGATAGGTGCCACGGCCGTCGCGCTGGGTGCCCCGCAGGTTCCGGTGCTGCGTTCCGCCCTGCACCGGGCTCTGCTCGACGAGGCCCTCACCGCGGGGGCGGCGGTGCGTCCGGCCACAACCGTCGCGGACTACACCCACGCCGACGACGCGGTCACCGTGACGCTGTCAGACGGGGAGACGGTCGACTGCGAGGCTCTGGTGGGCGCCGACGGGATGCGTTCGGCGGTCCGGGCGCGGATGCTGGGCGACGGCTCACCGCAGTACCGCGGCTACACCTCGGTGCGCGGGCGCACCCGCGGTTCCGTCCTCGGGCAGTGCGCTCACGTGGTCAGCGGCCCTGGCATCCAGCTGTTCGTGACACCGGTCGGCGGGAACACCCTGTGCTGGACCGCCAGGATCACCGCGCCGTCCGGCCTGTGGCCCGCGTTGGGCGCGGTCGGCGCCCGGCAGTCGCTGGTAGCCGCCCTGGACGGCTGGTACGGGCCCGTCGTCGACCTGGTGGCGGACGCCGATCCCGACGACCTCGTCGTGACCGACATCTACGACCGGGACCCCGCACCGCGCTGGGTCGACGGCCGGGTCGCCCTGCTCGGGGACGCCGCGCATCCGATGGTCCCGGCCCTGGGACAGGGCGCCAACCTGGCGTTGGAGGACGCGTCGGTACTCGCCGAGGCACTGGCTTCGCCGGCCGAGGTCCCCGATGCCCTCGCCGCGTACGCGGCGGAGCGAATGGACCGGGCGGCGGCGGTGGTACTGGCCTCGCGCCGTCAGGACACCCTCGACCACGGCCCCGGCCTCTCGGGAGCGGAGCGGCGCGACGCACCGATGAGATCCGCGGTCCGCAGGGACACCGAGCTCGTCGAGATCCTCGGCTGGCGGCCCCGTCCCGGACGCCCGCCCCGGACCGCCACACCGGGCCCGACCGCCACACCCGGCCCGATGACCACCGTCCGTACGGAGAAGAGGGAGACAGCCATGAGATCGCCGCACATCGTGCTGATCAGCGGATCGCTGCGCACGGGATCGACCTCCGACCAGGTGGCGCAGTGGTGCGCTCGCCGATGCACCGAGCAGGGCGCGACCGCGCGGGTCTTCACCGGTGCGGAAGTCGACTTTCCGGCGTACCGGCCGGGGCTGGCCGAGACGCACGACGGGGCGGCCACGCTCCTGCAGGAGCTGCGCGCCGCCGACGGCGTGATCCTGGTGTCGCCGACGTACCACGCCTCTGTCTCGGGACTGCTGAAGAACGCCCTGGACTACGTGAACGACATCGGCGGGCCCGTGCCCTATCTGGAGGGGCGCGCGATCGGCACGGTCGCGGTGGGCGCGGGCGCTCAGGGAGCGGTCTCGACACTGGCCACGCTGCGGACGGTCGGGCACGCACTGCGCGGCTGGCCGACACCGGTGGGCGTGGCCGTCGCCCAGGTGCCGGCGGAACCGTCCGCGGGCGGTGCCGAAGCCGGTTCGGACGCGGCCCGGCTGATCGAGATGGTGTCCCAGGCGGTGTGGCTGGGCGGGGCACGCAGCACGGCCCGTACACCGGTGCTGGGTGCCGTCGCCTGAACGACGTTCGAGCGCGGGGGCGCCGCCGTGGAAGCGGGCCTGCCGGCGGCGGTGTTCAGGCCGCCGCCGGGAGGTCGGCGCCGGCCCAAGCACGGAGACGTACCCGATCGTGCTTACCGCTGCCGGTACGGGGCAGAGCGGTCATGACACGGACGGTGCGCGGACGTACGTGCGGCGGGAGCCGTCGGCGGCACTCGGCGGTGACACGGCCCGCCACAGCGGCGGTGTCGGCGTCCGGGCTCTCCACGAACGCCCACACGGTGTCACCGCGGTCGCCGTGGCGGACACCGACGACGGCGGCGTCCGCCACACCCGCGGCCGTACGCACCGCGTCCTCGACGACCGTGAGGGCGACCGTCTCGCCGTGGACGACGAGGACCTCCTTGACGCGTCCGGCGACGGTGAGCCGCCCGTCGGCGGAGAGACGGCCGGTGTCTCCGGTACGCAGCCAGCCGTCCGGAGTGAACGCGGTGCGGTCGAGGGTGCCGGTGAGCGGGTCGAGGTGGCCGAGCATCAGGCTGGGGCTGTCGATCTCGATCTCGTGGGCGGGCCCGGTCACCCGGGCCCGGACCCCGTCGAGGAGCCGCCCCACGGTGCCGCGGCGCAGGTCGCCGGGGGCGTTCAGGGCGACGTTCGGCCCGGCCTCGCTGAGCCCGTAGCCGTCGTGCAGCGGCGCGCCGGTGATCGTGAGGAAGTCGTCATAGAGGGTGGTCGTCAGGACGTCGCCGCCGCAGCCGCGGATCCGGGGGCCCGCCAGTAGACGTGCCGACTCGGAATCCCTGGCCGCCTCCGTCGCAAGCATCCGGTACATGGTGGGCACGCCGTCCAGCGCGGTGATGCCCTCTGTCGCGAGGCGGGAGAGCAGTCCGCGCAGGTGGAATCCCGTCTCGGCGTACAGATGGGCGCCGGTGGCCCGCCAGACCCTCAGGACACTGTGGCCGTAGGCGTGGCGCAGTGGCAGCGGGAGCAGCAGCCGGTCGTCGGCGGTGATCCGCATCCGGGCGGCGGTGGCTCCGGCCTGGTGAGCGAGGGCGGCGGCGGAGACCGCGACCGCCTTGGGGTCGCCGGAGCTGCCGGAAGTCCAGAAGACGGTCGCGGCCCGCTGGGGGAGGTCAAGGGGGCGGACGGTCGTGCCGGTGACGTAGGGGTCCCCCGAAGGAAGGGCGCGGACCGCGGCGGCCGGGGCGATGTGGCGGGCGGGCGCCGCGCCATCGAGCAGCAGGGGCGCGCCGACGGTGTCGGCGGCGAGCGTGGCGACGACGGCGGTCAGCGGATGGTCGCAGGCAAGGGCGGCGGCGCGGCCCGGTCCGGCTCCGGCCGCGGCGAGTTCGCGGGCCGTACGGGCCACCAGCCTGGCCAGGTGGGCGGGCGGGACGTGAGTCCCGTCGATGGTCAGGCGCGGCAGTCGGGGGGCTGCCGGGCGGCGGGTCATGCCGCGGTCCGGGCCGTCGGGGCGGGGGCGAACACGCGTCGGACGCCGACAGGCACGTCGTCATCGCGGACGGGGACCGTGAGAACGGTGACCCGGCCCTCAGCGTGGGCGCGGGTCGCGTCGGCGAGGGCGGCGGCGAGTTCGGCGGCCGTGGTGCAGTGGGCCGTACGGCCGCCGAGAGCGCGGACCGCGGCGTCGGTGTGGGAAGGGGCGGTGAAGCGGGTGAGGACGTCGGATGCTTCCTCGGAGGCGCGGACGAAGCGAGGCCAGCCGTAGCCGCCGTTGTCGAGGACCAGGACGGTCAGGCCGAGGTGCTCCTCGATCGCGGTCGGTAGTGCCGCCAGCCCCATCTCGAACGCGCCGTCGCCGCAGACGAGGACGGTCCGCCGGGAGCGGTCCGCGAGGGCGGCGCCGACGGCCGCGGGCAGCCCGAAGCCGACCATCGTCTGTTCGCCGGGGGTGATGACACGGGCCCCGTCGTCCACGGACACCACCGGGTAGTGGTAGCCCCACATGTCGTGCAGTCCGTTCTCCTGCACGAGGGTGGCGTCGCGGCCCACGGCCCGCTGGAGGAGGCGCAGCGCGTGGGTGACCGTCAGCTTCGAGCGGTGTGGAACGGCCGGTGCGGGGTGGCGGGTGCGCATCTCCTCGCGTACCGACGCCACGTCGGCCTGGCGGGCGGCGCCGTGACCGGTTGCCGCCGGCGGGCGGGCTTCCAGTACGGAGGCGAGTTGTTCGGCGACGACGGCGGCGTCGCCGAGCAGAGCGACCTCGGGTTCCAGAGCTGTGAGGAAGGCGGCGGGATCGATGTCGACGTGGACGAGTGTCGTCTCCGCGAGGGTGTCCCAGCCCATGCGTGCGGTCTCCTCGATCCGGGAGCCGATCGCGAGGACCACGTCGGCACTGGCGAGCAGGCGGTCCGCGGGAGGTGTGGTGTAGAGGCCCACCAGGCCGCAGGAGAGGGGGTGTTCCTCGTCGAGGACGCCTCGGCCGGCCGCGGTGGTGAAGACGGGCGCGCCCAACAGTTCGACCAGTCGGCGTACGGCGGGCCCCGCGTCGGCGGGCTTGCAGCCACCGCCGGCGACGACGACGGGATGGCGGGCCGCGGCGAGCAGCCCGGCGGCCCGGTGGACCTCCCGGGTGTCGGCGGCGAACCGCAGGCGCCGTACGGGTGGGGCGGGGCGGTGTTCGGGTGCCGGGGCCCGCAGGACCTCGTCTGCTATCTCCACCAGAACGATGCCGGGGCCTCCGTTGACGGCGAGGTGGACGGCCCGGCGCAGCGCCCAGGTCAGCTGTCGTGGGTCTTCCACGAGGACGTTCCACTTCGTCAGGGGCCGGGCCATGGCCGCCTGGTCGGTGTGCTGGAAGGCGCCACGGCCGATGCCGAGGACGGGGACCCGAGTAGTGACGACGATGATCGGGGCGCCCAGGGAGGATGCCTCCAGCAGGCCGCTGAGGGCGTTGGCGAAACTCGGGCCGGAGGTGACGGCGAGGACGGCGGGCCGGCCGGAGACAGCTGCGTGGCCGATGGCCGCGCATGCGCCGGCGCGCTGGTCGCGCACCGTGAGCACGTGCAGGGTGGGCACGGACCGGGCCGCGTCCATCAGTCCGGGTTCGTCGGAGGGGAGGCCCACGACGATGTCGCACCCCGCATCGGCGAGGGTCAGGGCGGCGACGTTCCAGGGGTGGGTCTCGGTCACGGCTGCTCCTCGGCGTGGTGGTGGGGCGACGGTCGACGGGCCGGTCGGGGTCGGGACGATCGGTCCAGGGGTAATCGATGGGCCGGGACGGGGGCACCGGTCACGGCGGCCCTGGTGGGCGTCGCCGGCCGGTGGGTTTCACGAGGGTGGACCGATGGTGCGGCGGCCGGGGGTGTGGCGGAGAGGGTGTCACCGGCCGGCTCCGGGGCTCGTTTCGGCGGAGAGCAGCAGGGGGCGGCCGGTGGTCCTGCCGTGGCGGCGTACGCCTCCGGCGCGCGGGCCGTAGCCGCCGAACGGCCGGTTGCCGTCCTCCGCGTCGAAGGTGATCCGCTCCTCGCAGACGACGCTGGTCGAGAGGCGGGTCGCCCCGGCGAGGGCCGGTTCCCCGAAGACGGAGACGTACATGCCGCGGGCGGTCTCCTCGGCGGAGTGCAGCCAGCCGGCGAGTCGGCGGGGGTCGTCGTACTCCATCGTGAGAACGACCGGGGAGAAGAACTCCGGCGGGTGGAAGTCGCTCCGCCACGGCAGGTGGAGAAGGGTCGGCTCGACGGTGCCGCGGTCCGGATCGGCGTGGCCGCCGCGGACGGTGAACTCGCGGTGCCGGGCGAGGAACCGGGCCGCGCCCTCCGCCGCGTCCGGGTAGACCAGTGGCGCGACCCGGACGCCGGGGTCCCGCCGGTCGCCGACGCGGACCGCGGCGAGCGCGTCGGCGATCCGGGGGACGACCTCATGGGTGAGTGAGCGGTGGATGAAGACGATGTCGGTGCACAGACAGTCCTGGCCCGCGTTGTACAGCCGGGCGTCGAGCACGGCGCGGCAGACCGTGTCGGGGTCCGCCCGGGGGCCGACGACCACCGGGTTGGGACCCGAGCCGAAGGTGAGGAGCAGGGTGTCGTCGGGCAGGTGGGCGGCGACGGTCTCGGCGTTGTCGGGCCGGCCGGTGAAGACGACGGCGTCGGAGCGGGCGCAGTCGGCGAGGAACTCACGCTGGGTGGCGGGGGCCATGACGATCCGGCCGCCGCCTCGGCCGGTCAGGTGCGGAGCGAGGATCTCGTGGACGGCCAGCGCGGCGGACGCGACCCGGGCCGAAGGACGCAGGCGGACCTCGTCGGTGTAGAGCGACGGAATCACGCCGAACAGGATGTAGGAGTACAGGAGGTTGTTGGACGGCAGGAACGCGGCCAGGCGGCCGAGCCGGCGGGGGGCGTTGCGCCGGAGTTCCCACGGGGCGCCGGACAGGGCACGCAGCGACCGGAGGATCTCGTCCGCGGCGGCCTGTGCGGTGGCGACGCCGGTCAGGACGGGCAGCAGTTCGTCCCGGCTCCGCAGGAGCGCGCCCAGGTACCCGTGGACGAGGGAGTCGGTGCTGGCGGTGGCTGTCGTGGCGTGCTCACGCCGGGTTGTGGGGCCGGGTGGAGGGGCCGTTCCCGGTTTCGTCTCGATCACGTCGCTGTGCATGCGCGTACCCCCTCGCGGCCGCCCGTGGCCTGGGCTTGGGTGAGGAAGCGTCCTTGACTCGGCGGCCCGCGCGCATCTCGGTTCGTGCGCTTTTGGGAACAGGCGGGCGAACTGGGTGAGCATTCTCGGAGAACGGCCGCGGTGAGGCGCCAAGTAGCATCCGAAACACGTTGTCCGGGAACCCGATCGGCATCGTGACCGGCCGTCCGAGGAGAAAGGTGGAGCGCTGTGCAGCGTCGCGCAACGCGTTTCGGCTCCGCCCTCTCCCCGGTCGTCTCGCATTCCGGGGTGTCGCCCGCCGACAACCGCCCGCGCCGCCGACCCGGCGCGGGCGGCCCCGGACACTCCGGCCCGACCGCCGGACCCGACTCCCCAGGAAGGGGGGAACGAACCCATGACCACGCACGGACGGCTCACCGTCAAGAGCGCGGCCGAGGTCCCTGTGGACAGCCTGGTGCGCCTGGTGAGATCCCATGAGAAGAGCATCACGGGGACGGCGATGCGTACGCGTGAGGACATCCTTCCCGACACCGCCGCTCCGGGGTACGGGATGAACAACTGGTGCCTGACCGGGGCCGACGGGGAGGTGGTCGCCTGGGCGTCGCTGACGCCGCGCGGCGACACCCTCGACGGCATGCTCACCGCACTACCGGGCCGGCACGGCGAGAGCGCGGCGCGCGCGCTGATGTGCCTCCTCCTGGACCGGGCCGACGAGCTCGCCGCGCAACACGGTCGGCGTTTCGCCTTCACCGTGAGCGGTGTGCTGAGCGGCGACCCGGTGGTGCCGACGGTGCTGCAGGAGGCGGGGTTCGTGCCGTCCTTCACCACGGCGCAGTTCGACATCGACCTGTCGGTTCCGCCGCTGCCGCCGCTGCCGCCCGAGGACGGGGTCATCCGTCGGGCCGACGGTCACGACGACGGCGTCCTGCACGAGTTGCATCTGCGGAGCCGGGCGTCGGGGCCCCGGACCGAGGACGCGCGGGCGTTCCGCACCCGTCTGCGGGAGCTCCGGGAGGACGGCGGCGTGGTGCTGCTGCTGGAGGTGTCCGGTCGTCCCGCCGGATACGTCCTGGCACGGGCCGCCAAGCGGGAGGGCCGCGTGCTCGAAGTCGTCGTGGCGCCTGCCTTCCGGGGATTGGGCATCGGTCTCGCCCTGCTCACCGCCGTTCTCGCCGAACTGCGCGCGGACGGCTGCGGCCGTGCGTTGGTGACCCTGGACACGGGGGACCTGTACGACCCCGGAGCGCTCTGCCGCGTCCTCACCGTGCAGGGCGCGCACGCGGTCACCCGGTACCGCATGTCGGCGAACCTGACAGCCGGACTCGACTGAACGAGCGCGCACGACCGATCCCCCGCACAGCGGAACCGACGTCACTCCGGAACCGACCGCGCCACGGCCGGTCGTCCGCTCGCCGTGCCCGTGGGCGCGGCGTTCGGAAGAGAGGGACAGTGATCCCGACCGAGCCCTGTCCCGACGTCCGACGCAAACGATACCTACTCGCCGCCGCCTCGAAAGCGGTCGTCCTGGCCTCGGTGCGTCTTCGGTAAGTCGGTTCCGTACAAGGGAGGTTCACCCGCCGCGGGGGCCTTCCCAACCGCCATTGCCGAGCCGTACGAGAACGGAGCACCCGTCATGACGCACCCCGGAGCAGCGAAGCGGCTGCTGATGGTGATGCCCCACAGCGGGCAGGTTCGCAAGGCCGCGGAGGCGGGCTTCGAGGTCTGGGTGGTAGGGGACCCGTCGCTGCGCGGGCGGGCGTATCTCGACGAGGTCGCCGAGCACGCGCGGGAGGTGGTGTCGACCGGCGTCGGCGACGAGCGGGAGCTGCGCGCCCTGATCGCCCGTACGGTGCGCGTCCATGACATCGACACTGTCCTGTACCTGGGGGGTGCGGGGGCCGTCGGGCCGGCCGTCGCCGAGGCCGAGAGGCTCGGGGTCTCTCCCAACCCCGCGTCGGCGGTCGTGCCGCTCGACGACAAGTCGGCGATGCGGGCTCTGCTGTCACGGCACGGTCTCTCCCCGGTCCGTTCGGAAACGGTACCGACCGTCTCGGGGGTCGCGGCTGCCGTCGCCCGGCTGTCAGGGCCGGTCGTGGTCGAACCAGCCCGCGCGTCCGGAGACCTCGGCGTCGCGCTGATCCGTGACCCGGCCGGGCTGGAGGAGTGGTCCGAGCGCGTGGCGGACACCGGGCCGGACGGACCGTATGTGGTCGAGGAGTACCTGGAAGGGCCGGAGTTCGGTGTGGAGACGCTCTCCGCCGACGGCGTGCACCAGGTCGTCGGCATCACCGCCAAGCGCACCACGGGTGGCCCGTACTTCGTGGCGACCGAGCACGTGTATCCGGCGCCGCTCGGCCCGGTCGAGCGGGCCTCCGTCCACGCGGTCGTGACCGGTCTGCTGGACCTGGCCGGCTACCGCTTCGGCCCAGCGCACACCGAGGTAGTCCTCACCCGCCTCGGCCCCCGTATCGTCGGCGCGCGGGCCCGGTCGGGCGGAGACCTGATCCCGCTGCTCGTCGAGACCGCTTCGGACTTCGATGTCGAGGCCGGTGTCTTCCGGCTCCTCTCCGGTGTCCCGGTCGGGGAGCCGAGGCCCCGGCACACGGTCTCCGTAGGTTTCTTCCTGCTGCCCGCCGGGCGGCTGGAGGCCGTCGAGGGACTCGACGCGATCAGGGCTCTGCCCTACGTGCAGGCGCTGCACTTCCCCTACGTGCCCGGGGACGAGCTGCCGCGCACCACCGGCTCTTCCACCCGGCACGGCTATGTCGTCGTCGACGCGGAGTCGCCCGCCGAGGCCGCGGAGCGCCTCGCCCGGGTGCGCGAGCTGCTGCGGACCCGTGTCCGCGAAGCCGCGGCGGCCCTCCCCGCGGGCACCCCGCGTTGAGTCGGCGGCGAGCGTCCGGCGGGGAGAAGGCGCGCGGGGAGCAGACCACGGCGCTCGGCATTTCGGTACCGGACGGGCCCCTGAGCGCCTGTGTCCGGGGGCCGGCGGACGAGGACTCTCGGAGTCTCAGGCGTGCAGCGGTGCCGCGAGGCGGGCCGTCAGGGTCGTCGCGGTCGTCAGGGCCGCCCAGGAGGTGAGTTCGACGAGCTCCCGGTCCGTGGGGTACCGGTCGCGGAAGGCCGCGACGTCGGCTTCGGTGACCTGGTGCGGAGAGAGCGCGGTCAGCAGGGTGAGCCGGGCGGCGGCGTGGTGGGCCGCGGGCAGGTCGTCCGGCAGACCGTTCAGCCAGGCACGGCTGATGCCGGGCGGGGCACCGTCCCAGGTGTCGAGCCGGCCGGAGAGCAGCGTGCGGACGGGTTCGGGGACCCAGTGGGCGGCGCGGTCGACGGCGGCGCGGGCACGGCTGAGTGCCTGCGCCACGACAGGGCTGGGCGCGGCCCAGGCCAGGTCGGGCGGGAGCGGGGCCTCGGGCAGGAGGTCGAGCGCGGCGCCGGGGGCGAGGGGACCGTCGACCGGGCGCATGGTCCGCGCGACGGTGCGCAGGATGGGGCCGCGCAGGGCGGCCGGTGCGCGTTCGGGTACGGGCGATTCGTCGAGGAAGACGCCGACCATGCGGTTGAGGTAGTGGAAGGTGAGCGCCACCCCGAGGATCTCCGGGGCCTCCTCGGCGGTGAAGGGGGCCGCGCCGCGGGTGTCCGGGGCGGCCCGGAGCCAGGCGGCGGCGTCGGCGCCGGGTGCGCCGGGCGGGGGTGGCGGCAGTGTCTCCACGGTGGCCTGGTGGACGTCCACGCAGTACGCGCAGGAGTTGGCCCGGGAGACCTCGGTGGCCACGGTCTCCTTGGCCATCCGGCCGACCCGGCCTTCGACCAGCAGGGTCTCGCGCAGCAGCAGCCAGCCGGCCGCGAGCGGACCCGGGGCGGCGGAGTGCAGCGCCAGCGGCGGCGCGATCACCCCGAACTCCTTTTCGGCCCGCGCGTACACGGCGGCGGTCACGCCCAGGGCGCGCCCTGGGGCGACCGCCTTCACGTGGTGGATGTCGCGCAGAGAGCCCCGTAGCACGGCCCGCACGAGCGTCCTGGTCGTCATGGTTGCGTCTCCGTTCGACCGGCTGACGGGCTACTGGACGATTTCGAGCTGCGCCATCATGCCGGCGACGTTGTGCTCCTGCATGTGGCAGTGGAACACGTACCGGCCCGGCCAGCCGTTGAAGGTGGCCTGGATGCGCATCCGCTCGCCGGGCCGTACCAGGACGGTGTCCTTGAACCCGGTCTCGCCGGGCAGCGGGGGCTTGCCGTCGCGGTCGAGGACCCGGAACTGCACCAGGTGGACGTGGAAGGTGTGGTCGATGCCGCCGAACTCGGAGTCCACGGTGTCCGCGTTGTATATCTCCCAGATCTCGCTGGTGCCCTCGGTGATCCGGGCGTCGACGCGGTCGGCGTCCCAGGTCAGGTCGTTGATGGCGTAGGCCATCTTGGAGGGCGCCACGCCGAGCTTCATACGACGGGTGGTCGCCGGGGCGGGCAGTGGGGGCAGGCTGCGCAGGGTGGACGGTACCCGGCTGGTGTCGCGGACGCGGCGGGTGACGTCGAAGCGCATGACGGGGCCCTTGGCATCGGAGAGGACGAGCTTGCTGCCGATCGGGTGCCTGCCGAAGTCGACGACGATCTCGATGCGTTCGGCGGGGGCGAGGGTGAGCGAGGTGCACGGGACGGGCTCGGGAAGCAGGCCGCCGTCGGAGCCGATCTGCACCATCTCCACGCCGCCGAGGTCGAGCTGGAAGATCTTGTGGATGGAGGAGTTGAGCAGGCGCAGCCGGTACTTGGCGGCGTCCACCGGGAAGTAGGGCAGGGGTCGCCCGTTGGCCAGGAGTGTGGAACGTGCCTCGGGGTGCTCGACGTCGAGGATCAGGCCGCCGGCGGCGTCGAAGTGGGCGTCACGCAGCATGATCGGGACGTCGTGCCGCCCCCTCGGCAGGCCCAGCCGGCGTTCCTCGGGGCTTTCGAGGAGGTAGAAGCCGTGCATGCCGCGGTAGACGTGCTCGGCTTCCATGTGGTGCGTGTGGTCGTGGTACCAGAGCGTGGAGCCGTCCTGGCGGTTGGGGTAGTCGACGGTGTGGGAGGCGCCGATGCCGATGAGGTCCATCGGGTAGCCGTCGCTCTCCGGCGGGACGTGGCCGCCGTGCAGGTGCACGTTGGCGGGTCTGTCGAGCGCGTTGCGGTACGTCATGCGGACCTTGCGGCCCGTCCTGGCTCGGATGGTGGGGCCGACGAAGGTACCGCCGTAGGTGAGCGCGGGGGTGGTCGTGCCCGGCAGGATCTCGACCTGTGCGGGCCGGAGGTCGAGGGCGTAGACGTCGGTGTCCGCGGTCCGCCGGACGGGCCTGGCCACGTGCGGGACGGGCATGCGGACGCTGAACGGCTGTGCGGCCTGTCGGGGCGAGGCCATCGCGGCCTTGCCCATGCGCAGGATGTGTTCGGACGCGGCGCCCACAGGGGCTTCCGCTGCCGCGGTCACCTCCGGGCGGCTCGCCACCCGGAGGGGCCAGGCCAGGGCGGCGCCGGTCGCCATCACGCCGCCGGCTCCCAGCAGCACACGTCGCTTGAGCATGTCTTCCCTTCGTCGGTCCGCCGGTCCGATCGTGGCACCCGCGCCCCGTGGTCTCCTTCTTCGATCGTGCTCTCCAGCGCCCCCGGGACGACTTCGGCAGACCAGCAACGGCAGAGATGCGGTCGCTCGCGGGAGGCCGAAGGATGAGCCGTCGTGCCGCTCGATGAACGTGTGGCGTCATGAGGGGAGTTGACGGTTGATGCTCGACGTGACGAGTCCGGCGGAGATCGGGAAGCACTACGACGAGCGGGCGCCCATCGGCGACGAGATACGCGGTGGTCAGCTGCACATGTGGTACTGGTACGACCGCGACGACGACGCCCCGCTGCCGGAGGCCGTCCACCGCGTCACCCGCAAGGTCACGGACGTCCTGGGCCTGCGCCCGGGTGAGCACGTCCTGGACGCGGGGTGCGGTTCGGGCGAGGCCGCCCTGTACGTGGCCCGCCGACACGAGGTGCGGGTGACCGGTGTGACAGTGAGCGAGTACGAGCTCGACCGGGCCCGCGAGCGGGCCGGGGCCGCGGGGCTCACCGACGTGGCCGACTTCCGGTACGGCGACTACATGGGGCTGCCGTTCGAGGACGGCTCGTTCGACGCCGTCCTCGCCCTGGAGTCGCTGCAGAACGCGCCCGACCTCGGGCAGGTGCTCGGGGAACTGTTCCGGGTGCTGCGTCCGGGCGGCCGGATCGCCTTCTCGGACTTCAGCCGGGAGGACGCGGGCGGTGAACCGGAGCGGGTGGAGCGGTTCATGACGACGTTGAAGCTGCCTGTGCTGCCGACCCTCCCCCAGTGGCTGGCCTACCTGCGCGCCGCCGGATTCGAGGTCGAGGAGTACACCCAGTGCGGCCCGCGGGTGTTCGGGATGAAGAGCAAGTACCTCCGGGCCGCGATGGACCGGCGCGAGGAGGTGGCCGGGAAGTTCGCCGAGGAGGACATCGCGGAGTTCTCCCGGCTGCACCGGGGGTTCTTCGCTCCTCGCAAGGACCAGATCGGTTATGTCGTCGTGTGCGCCCGCAAGCCCCGCTGACGGCGTTGTTCGAATCCGCAGAGAGCAATACGGAAGATGCGTCGCGCCTTGCCGGCGAACCAGGATGGGGGTGGACATCCCTGACCCCCCACGTGGAGCGTCTGGCGGCCTGTCATGGCCGCGCCGCTCGCCGTGCGGTGGCGCAGCACGAAGAGGAGACGTTTTCATGGTGGACACCCACACGGTCGACGCGCGGGGCACCGTACCGATCGCGCGGTTGCGCGCCCTGGTGACCGGCCGGGTGCTGGTGCCCAGTGACACCGACTACGAGCAGGCGCGCACCGTCTACCTCGGCGGTATGGACCAGCGGCCGGCGGTAATCGTGCAGCCGGCCGACGTCGAGGACGTGGCCAGGGTCGTCACGGTGGCGCGGGAAGGCGGTCTGCCGCTGGCCGTCAAGGGCGGCGGGCACAGCATGTTCTGCCTCAACGACGGCGGCATCGTGCTCGACATGTCGTCCCTGCGGGACCTGAAGATCGACGTCGAGGCGCGTACGGCATGGGCCGGGGCCGGCCTGAACGCGGGCGAGTACAGCGCCGTGGCCGCCGAGCACGGTCTCGTCACCGGATTCGGCGACACCGGAAGCGTCGGCCTCGGCGGTATCACCGTCGGTGGCGGCATCGGTTACCTGGTGCGCAAGTACGGGCTCACCGTCGACGACCTGCTGGCGGCGGAGGTGGTCACCGCCGACGGTGAGCTGTTGCGGGTCGACGCCGAGCACGAGCCGGACCTGTTCTGGGCGATCCGTGGTGGCGGCGGCAACTTCGGTGTGGTGACGCGGCTGAAGTTCCGGCTGCACGAGCTGGGCACCGTCACCGGCGGGATGCTGCTGCTGCCGGCCACCCCGGAGGTCGTCGCCGGCTTCGTCGAGGCGGCGGAGAACGCCCCGGAGGAGCTGTCGACCATCGCGAACGTGATGCCGTCGCCCCCGATGCCGTTCGTCCCGGAGGAACTGCACGGCACGCCCATCATCCTGGCCATCCTGGTCTACGCGGGCGAGGGTGAGGCGGCGGAGGCCGCGCTGGCGCCGTTCCGCGGGCTGGCCACGCCGATCGCCGACATGATGCAGGCGATGCCGTTCCCAGGCGTCTACCCGCCGGAGGAGGAAGGCTTCCACCCGGTCGCCGCCGCCCGCAGCCTGCTCACGGACAGCTTCGGCCTGGACGACGCGAAGCTGGTCCTGGAGCGCGTCGCCGCCTCGAGTGCCGCCATGCCCGCGGTCCAGATCCGGGTGCTCGGCGGCGCCATGGCCCGGGTTCCCGCGGACGCGACCGCCTTCGCGCACCGGGACCGCAAGATCCTCGTCAACGTCGCGGCCATGTACCAGAACCCCGACGAGGCCGAGATCCACACCCGCTGGGCCGACGAGCTGACCGTGGCGCTCCAGAAGGGGGTGCCGGGCGTGTACGTCAACTTCCTCGCCGATGACAGCGAGGCGCGGATCCAGGAGGCGTACCCGCCGGCGACGTGGGAGCGGCTGCGTGCGGTCAAGCGCGCGTACGACCCGACGAACCTCTTCCGTCTGAACAGCAACATCCCGCCCGCCGACGAGCCGTGCTGACGTACGGGACCTCCCACGGAACGATGCGCATCGAAACAGGGCAGCGGCAGCCCGACGACGAAAGGACTGGACCGTGACGACAGACACCGCGCCCCGGGCGGGGCGCCGGGAGTGGATGGGTCTCGCGATCCTCGCTCTCCCGGCCACGCTCGTCTCTTTCGACATGTTCGTGCTGTTGCTGGCGTTGCCTCAGCTCAGTTCGGATCTGGGAGCGAGCAGCACCCAACAACTCTGGATCATGGACATGTACGGGTTCATGGTCGGCGGCCTCCTCGTCACCATGGGCACCCTCGGCGACCGCATCGGACGCCGCCGCCTCCTCCTCATCGGCGCCGTGGTCTTCGGACTCTCCTCCCTCCTCGCCGCCTTCTCCACCACACCAGAGATGCTCATCGCCGCCCGCGCCCTCCTCGGCATCTCCGGCGCCACCCTCGCACCCTCCACCCTCGCCCTCATCAGCAACATGTTCCGCGACCCCAAGCAGATGGGCACCGCCATCGGCATCTGGGCCGGCAGCTTCTCCATCGGCGCCATCGTCGGCCCCATCGCCGGCGGCGCACTCCTCAACCACTTCTGGTGGGGCTCCGTCTTCCTCATCGGCGTCCCCGTCATGATCCTCCTCCTGCTCCTGGGCCCCACCCTCCTGCCCGAATACAAAGCACCCGACGCCGGCCGCCTCGACCTCCCCAGCGTCGCCCTCTCCCTCGCCGCCGTCCTCCCCTTCATCTACGGACTCAAAGAAGCAGCCCGCCAAGGACCCGAACCCCTCCCCCTCACCGCCCTCATCACCGGCATCCTCATCGGCATCCTCTTCATCCGCCGCCAGAAAACCCTCAAAGACCCCCTCCTCGACCTCAGCCTGTTCTCCAGCAAGGCCCTGAGTGGCGCTCTGGTCAGCCTGCTGGCCTTCAGCATGCTCGGCGGCGCGAGCCTGCTCTTCCTGGGTCAGTTCTTCCAGCTGGTGTCCGAGCTGACGCCGCTGCAGGCGGGACTGGCGCTGGTGCCGGGTCTGGTCGTGTCCATCGCGGGCATGTCCTTCGCGCCTTCGCTGGCCCGTACGATCCGGCCCGCGTATCTGATCGCGGGCGGCCTGGTGGTCTCCATCGCCGGATACCTGCTGTACTTCCTGGCGGAGGCGGACTCCAGTCCGGCGCTGCTGATGACCGGTTTCGCCCTGGCAAGCCTGGGTGGCGGTCCGCTGGTGTCGCTCGGCACCAACCTCGTCGTCGGCTCCGCCCCGCCGGAGAAGGCGGGCTCGGCCGCCTCCCTCTCCCAGACCAGCAACGAGTTCGGTGCCGGTCTCGGCATCGCCGTCGTCGGCACGCTGGGTATGGCCGTCTACCGCGACGAGATCTCCGACGCGATGCCGGCCGGCCTTCCGGCCGGTGCGGTCGCCGCGGTCGAGGAGAGCCTCGCGGGCGCCGTGTCGGAAGCCGCCCGGCTGTCCGGCGGTGCGGGTGACGCGCTGCTGTCCGCCGCCCGGGGGGCGTTCGCCGGCGGGGTCAACGCCGTGGGCCTGACGGCGATGATCCTCATGAGTGTCATCGCCCTCACCGTCATCGCGCTGCTCCGGCAGATCCCCGCCTTCGGCGCCCCGCAGGGCGGCGACGGTCCGGGCCAGGACGCGTCGGGCGACCCGTCCGGCGCCCCCTCCGGGGAGCAGTCCGGGGAGCGGGAGGCACCCGTCGCCTCCGCCACGGGCTGACCTCGTACCGCGACAACACCGTGGAGGCCGTGGCTGACGCCGCGGCCTCCTTCCTTTTCCCGAGAGGAATCAGTTCGTGACGACAGACACCGCGCCCCGGGCGGGGCGCCGGGAGTGGATGGGTCTCGCGATCCTGACACTCCCCACACTTCTCGTCTCCTTCGACGTATTCGCCATGTTGCTGGCGTTGCCTCAGCTCAGTTCGGATCTGGGAGCGAGCAGCACCCAACAACTCTGGATCATGGACATGTACGGGTTCATGGTCGGCGGCCTCCTCGTCACCATGGGCACCCTCGGCGACCGCATCGGACGCCGCCGCCTCCTCCTCATCGGCGCCGTGGTCTTCGGACTCTCCTCCCTCCTCGCCGCCTTCTCCACCACACCAGAGATGCTCATCGCCGCCCGCGCCCTCCTCGGCATCTCCGGCGCCACCCTCGCACCCTCCACCCTCGCCCTCATCAGCAACATGTTCCGCGACCCCAAGCAGATGGGCACCGCCATCGGCATCTGGGCCGGCAGCTTCTCCATCGGCGCCATCGTCGGCCCCATCGCCGGCGGCGCACTCCTCAACCACTTCTGGTGGGGCTCCGTCTTCCTCATCGGCGTCCCCGTCATGATCCTCCTCCTGCTCCTGGGCCCCACCCTCCTGCCCGAATACAAAGCACCCGACGCCGGCCGCCTCGACCTCCCCAGCGTCGCCCTCTCCCTCGCCGCCGTCCTCCCCTTCATCTACGGACTCAAAGAAGCAGCCCGCCAAGGACCCGAACCCCTCCCCCTCACCGCCCTCATCACCGGCATCCTCATCGGCATCCTCTTCATCCGCCGCCAGAAAACCCTCAAAGACCCCCTCCTCGACCTCAGCCTGTTCGGCGATGCCTCCTTCAGTACGGCGCTGGTGAGCATGCTCTTCTACAGCATGCTGACCGGCACGACGATGCTGTTCCTTACGCAGTACTTCCAGGCGGTCGACGGAATGACCCCGCTGCAGGCGGGGCTCGGGCTGCTGCCGGGCATGGCCGGGTCGATCGTGGGCATCACCGTCTCCCCGATCCTGGCCCGCAGGATCCGGCCCGCGTATCTGATCGCGGGCGGCCTCGCCCTGGTGGTCGTCGGTTTCGTCCTGCTCTTCCAGGCAGACGCGACGTCCGGGGCTGCCTGGCTGATCGTCGGGTGGGCGTTGAACGGACTCGGTGGCGGTCCGCTGGTGTCGCTCGGCACCAACCTCGTCGTCGGCTCCGCCCCGCCGGAGAAGGCGGGCTCGGCCGCCTCCCTCTCCCAGACCAGCAACGAGTTCGGCTACGGCCTGGGCATCGCCGTCGTCGGCACCCTCGGCACCGCCGTGTACCGCCACGAGATGGCCGGGGCCCTGCCCTCGGGTCTTCCCGCCGGGGTGGCGGACGCCGCCCGGGAGAGCGTCGCGGGAGCCGTGGCCGCGGGCAGCGCCCTGCCGGAGGGACTCGCCGCGCAGGTGCTCGGCCCGGCCGCCGAGGCGTTCACGACCGGCATGCACACGGTCGTGGCTTTGACCGCCGTCCTCCTGACGGGCCTGGCCGTGCTGGTCGCGCGCGTGCTGCGGCATGTCCCGGCACTCGGGGCAGCGGCGCCCGGGGACGCGGGCGGGGACGGACTCGAGGACGGGCACGACGGCTCGACGGAGTCCGGTCAGGGCGCCGACACGCACACTGAACCGGTCGCCGCCACCGCTTCGACGGGCTGACGCCCCCACACGACACGAAGCGCCCGGCCACGCGCGTGCGTGGCCGGGCGCTTCGTCCACCGGAACGGGCCCGGAGCAGGGACAGGCCGGAACAGGGACAGGTCAGAGCAGGGACAGGTCAGAGCAGGGACGGCTCCCGCTTCCGGTCCGGCGTGTCCTCGACGGCGTGCGCCGGGGCCGGCCGGGCCACGCGGGCGGCACGACGGCGGGAGGTACCGAAGCGCCGCATCACGGGGCGCTCGACCAGGGTGAAGAGCAGCCACGACACCAGCAGGGTCGCGGCGAACAGCAGGGCGAGTGTGCCGAGGGCCCTCGGGGTGCCCCAGCTCTCGCCGAAGCCCAGGAGGCGGTGGCCGTATCCGAGGACGAGCTGGTGGGTGAGGTAGAAGGCGAAGGACACCTCACCCAGCCAGACCATGCCCCGGCCGGAGAACCAGGTGCGGCGGCCTTCCGTGTCCGCGCGGGCGGCGGCGGCGATGAGCAGGCCGAGCGGAACGAGCATGATCGCCACCAGGTGGTGGGAGGGCGGGAAGTACGGGGCGACGACGTACGCGGCGACCGTGAGGAGCAGCGCACCACCGAAGCCGAGCGGCAGGCGGCGTCCTTCGGCGACGACGCGCGCCAGGATGATCCCGAAGACGAAGTCGAGGAGCCGGGTCGCCGGGAACTGGTAGACGAACCACATCTCCGCGGAGTTGATGTCCACCATCGGGATCAACGACTGGTCCGGCAGGAACCGGGCGAAGAACGGCACGGCGAAGACGAGGGCCACCACGGCACCGGCCGCCGCCCACAGCCGCTCGGGCCGGATGCGGTTGATCAGCCGCAGCAGGAGCGGGAAGAGCGCGTAGAAGAGCAGTTCGCAGGAGAGTGACCAGGCCACGCCGTTGAAGCTGCCGCGGACGAAGATGTCCGGGGACCAGGACTGCAGCAGGAAGACCTGGAGCAGCGCGGTCCCGCCGTCGAAGGGCATTCCGGCCACCTGGACCAGCAGCACCGCCGCGACGATGAACGTGATCAGGTGGAGCGGGTAGATCTTGAAGAAACGGCGACGCAGGAAGGCCGGGGCGGTGTCGTCGGCACGTGCCGACCAGGCGAGGACGAAACCGCTGAGGATGAAGAAGAACCCGACGCCGGTCCAGCCGCCCTGGTAGACGATCGACTTGTAGACGGACGCGCTGTCCGGGTCGGCGAAGAAGCCCTCGTAGTTGGAGTGGAAGAAGAAGACCAGCGCGGCGGCGATGAACCGCATCCCGGTCAGCGCGGGAAGCCGGGACGGCGCTGTGGCGGTGCCGCTCCTGGATCTCGTCGGTCGGTCTGTCATGGGGCTCGCTTTCCCGTGCGTCTGGCCGGATCAGATCCTCGCGAGGGTGTCAACTCCCCTTTCCTGCAGGCATCTTCGAGATTGCCTGATTCCTGGTCCGGCCGCCCGGCGGGCCGGAACCGGGCCACGACCGCACTCCAGGAGATGCGTCCCGCGCGGCCCCACGTCGACCATGGCCCGGGCGAGCCGAACCGGGGCCGCCGCGGCGATGACGATGGGGAGGCGGACGTGCCTGTTCAGGACACCTGGGATCTGATGGTCCGACGGGACGATCTCACGGCGGCCGAGGTACGGCAGGCTCCCGTGGCCCCGCTGCGTCCGGGTGAAGTGCGCCTGGCGGCCGAGAGATTCGCCCTGACCGCCATCACGGCCACCTATGCCCGTCTGGGCGAGTCCGAACTGCCCTTCTTCGACGCCTTCGCCGGCCCGGAGGGCTACGGTCGCGTCCCGAGCTGGGGCTATGCCCGGGTCGAGGAATCGCGCCACCCCGGGATCGCCGTCGGGACCCGCTACTTCGGCTTCCTGCCCCTGTCGACGCACGTCACCCTCGTGGCCGAGCCGACCGAGCGGGGCTTCGCCGACGTCGCGCCCGAGCGCGACTATCTGCATCCGTGGTACCGCGGCTACCTGCGCGCCGAGGAGCACGACGCGCCTGACGACCACCGCCTGCTGCTCAGGCCGCTGTACCCGGCATCCTTCAACCTCGCCGAGTTCCTCGTCCGCGAGCACCCCGCGACCACCGTCCTGATCACCAGCGCCTCCAGCAAGACCGCCGTGGGCCTGGCCGCTCTGCTGTCCCGTCAGGAAGGCATCACCACCATCGGGGTGACCTCCCCGGGCAACCTCGGCTTCGTCCGGGGCCTGGGCCACTACGACACGGTGACCACCTACGACGATCCGGCCGGGGGCGAGGTCCCCGAGTCCGTCGTGCTCGTCGACTTCACCGGCCAGGCAGGGCGGTTGTTCTCCCTGTACGAACGGTTCGGCTCCGCGCTGAAGGACGCGCTGCTCGTGGGCTACACCCACCCCGGCGCCGAGATCGAACCGCCGGAGGGACTGACCGATCCCGAGCCGTGGATCTTCTTCACGCCGTCCGAGGAGCAGCGGCTCATCGAGAAGGACGGCGAGGACTCCTATCGGACCCGCTACCAGCGGGCCGAGGACGCCCTCGTCAAGGACGCCCGGTCGTGGCTCTCCGTCACCCGGCGATCCGGCCCCGAAGCCCTCGTCGACACATACCGGTCGCTGATCGCCGGCGACCTCCCCGCGCACACGGGCACCGTGGTCGCCCCGCGCTGATCCGTCTCTTCCGTCATCCGTCCCCCGAACGGGAGCGCCGCACCTTGACTCAGACCCAGAGCGCAGAAAGACCCCTCTCCCCGGCCGAAGGAGCCCCCCCGGTCCGCACGGACGGTCCGGCGGCCGGATCGTCCGCGCGGAGCGGTCGCCCGGTCCGCCGGGGCTGGTTCGGCCGCAACTACATCGTCCCGCTGGCCGTGGCCGCCGCTGCCTACCTGCTGTACCAGCTTCCGCCGTACCTGACGCTGGACCCGTCCCGCACGCACATCGCCCTGCAGTTCCCCCTGCACTACACGATCCTGGCCGCGCACGTGCTGACCGGTGCCGTGACGATGGTGACGCTGGTCCTCCAGCTCTGGCCGTGGTTGCGCCGCAAGCATCCGGTGGTGCACCGCTGGAGCGGTCATCTCTACGTGTTCGGCGGGGCGCTGCCGTCGGCGCTGCTGGCGCTGGCCATGTTCCCGGTCGCCTTCAAGCCGGGCAGTGTGGCCGTGCTGATGTCGGGGATCCTGTGGGCGGTGACCTCGGTGGTCGGTTGGGTCCGGGCACGGCAGGGGCGGTACGCCGAGCACCGCCGCTGGATGCTGTACAGCTTCGCGATCGTCTGGGGCCAGACCGTCTGGGGCTTCGTCATCGGCATGACGCTCTTCAGCCTGCCGGCCGCCATCGACGTCACGTACATCTCGGAGGCGGCCCGCTGGGTCGGCTGGGTCGGCAACCTTCTCCTCGTCCACTGGTGGATCGAGCGGACCGCGCGACGCGGGCAGGACCGGGTGTACGGCGGTCGCCGTTCCCGAACCTGAGCCGTGGGCGTACGACGCGAGCCGGCGGGTGTGACCATCCGCCGGCCCTTCGTCGTAGGTCGGACGGGGTCAGCGGGCGGCGGAACAGCCGGGAGCGATGTCGCCGCGGAACAGGCCCTCGGGGTCGACCCGCGTGCGCACCCGGTCGGCGGCGAGGACGGCGTCGGCGTCGAGGTGCCCCTGGGGCTGGTCGAGGCTCGCGACGAACGTGGGGGCGGTCCGGCCGGTGTCCCAGGGGCTCAGCGCCCGGCGTACCTCGGCGCAGTGGGCGCGGATCTCCTCCTCCGTGCCGCCGAATCCCGGTACTCCGGCGCCGGAGTAGGCGAAGCGCGCGTCCAGGTGTCCGAGGGCGCCGGCGCCGGGTACCGGGGCGCTCAGGCCGCCGCCGAGCTGGCGCAGCTCGGCGACGGTGAGTGCGGAGCGGGGACGGTCCACGGTGGCGCGCAGGAACTCGGCGACGCCGTCGTCGCCGAGTTCGCGCAGGAGCAGGTGGTCGCCGAGGACGGGGACCGGCTCGGGCGGGTCCATGTGCGTCTCGGGTACGGCGAGCGGGCCCGCCTCGTGCCAGGTGTCCATCAGCGGGTCGGCGACGGCGCGCAGCGGGGCGAGCAGTTCGTCGGCCTGCCGTCGGGCCCTGGCGGTGTCCTCGTCGCCCGGGGCGACGACGACACCGTCCAGGCACAGGACGGGGCCGGCGCTGAGGATCTCGGGCACCTCGGGGAGCTTGGGCAGGTTCATCACCCGGACGGACGTGGTCGCCTCGCGGGGGGCCCGTTCGGTCCAGGCCCGCCACCGGGGCAGGAGCCGGGCGGCCTGCGCGGCCGGCCAGAAGGCGGCTCCGGTGATGACGCCCGTCACCGGGAAGAGGGCGACCTCGACGGCGGTGACGACGCCGAATCCGCCACCGCCGCCGCGGAGCGCCCAGAAGAGCTCCGGGTCGCTGTACGCGTCGACCCGGCGTTGTCCGCCGTCGGCGGTGACGAGTTCGACCGCGCGGACGCTGTTGACGGCCAGGCCGGTGTGGCGGGCGTACATGCTCAGTCCGCCGCCCAGCAGGTAGCCGACGGCGCCGACGGTCGGCGAGGAGCCGTGGGGGGCGGCGAGGCCGTGCGGGGCGGCGGCCTCCACGACGGCGCCCCACCGGGTACCGGCGGGGATCCGGGCGATGCGGCGCCTCGGGTCCACCGCGACCTCGCCGTCCGGTTCGGTACGGATGAGCAGCGCGTCCTCCATCGGGCGGGCGGTCGCGGAGGCGTGGCCGGTCGTGTGTACCCGCACGCCCAGGCCGTGGGCGCGGGCGTGTGCGATCGCGGCGCGGATCTCCTCGGTGGAGCGTGCGGTGACGGCCGCGGCGGGGGTCACGGGGGCGAAGAGGTTGAACACCCGGGTGGCCGCCTCGTAGGCCGCCTCCCCGTGCCGCGTGAGGTCCGCGGAGTGCTCGTCGACGGTGGTCATGGGTGGTTCCTCCGCAGGTGGTGGGTAAGGGAACGGCCGGTCCGCCTCCCTGGGCGAGGGTGCGGGCCGGCCGTGTCGTGGGAGGGCTGCGCTATGCCGTGCGCTCCGCGGTGATGAAGACGAAGGAGCCGGTGCCGGACTGCTCACGTACCGTCAGGCCGGCGTCGGTGAGCCACTTCCGGATCTCGTCGAGTTCGAAGAGGAGCATCCCGGCGGGGCGGCTCGGGAAGAAGTGGGAGCCCTGGAAATAGCGGTCGACCGGGTCGTCGGCCCAGCGGAAGGTCAGCAGGGTGAAGGTGCCTCCGGGCTTGAGGACCCGGCCTATCTCGGCGATGGCGATGTCGGCCTGCTCCGGGAACGCCTGCAGGGCGTTCCAGCAGTTGACCGCGCCGAAGGTGGCGTCGCCGTAGGGCAGCGTGAGGGCGCTGGCGACGATGGCGGGCACCTCGGGCAGGGCGCGGCGCAGGGCGGTGAGCATGGGCAGGCCGAGGTCCTGGGCGATGAGCCGCTCGGTGCCGACGGCCTGCTCGAGGACGGCGGTCCAGCGACCGGCTCCCGCGCACAGGTCGAGTACGGGGCCGTCGACCGGTCGGGTGTGGGCGAGGAGGTAGGCGTCCTCGTCGGCCGGAGTGACGGCGTCGTCCCAGTTCATTCCGGCGATGCGGAGAAACGCGGGGCGGAGCACCGTCTCGTAGTAGACGCCCATGCTCGGCATGGCGGCGAGCTTCTGCAGCAGGTCGGCGGTGTCGTCCTGCTCGGACGCCTGCGAGCCGGTGGCGCCGCGGGAGAGGTCGAGGAGGCCCTGGGCGAGGGGGAAGGCGGTGGCGCAGGACGGGCAGCGGACGCCGTCGGTGTAGTCGAGGTGGCCGTCGCAGGAGGGGCAGCGCAGGGCGTCGGCGTGGCGGGCGAAGGACTGCGGGCCCAGTTCGCCGGCCTCGTCGGCGGAGGGCGCGCCGGGGGCGGGGTAGGAGGTCTCCGCGGCGGCGCCGTGGCGGACGGCCCAGTATGCCTTCATGCCGGCGTAGGCCAGGACGGTGCGGGTGTCGTTGTCCCAGTTGGCGGTGATCTGCTCGAAGGAGAGGGCCTTGATGGACTCCTTGTCGAAGCCGCGCTCGTCGTCGTTGAGGTTCCAGGCGGCGGGCGAGGGCCAGCAGCGGCCCAGGTCGGGGTCGTCCGGGTCGAGGGCGCGCAGGGCGCGTTCGAGGCGCGTGAGGTCGTGCTCGTCGAGCAGGAGTTCCTCGACGCTGGCGGCGGTGAGGATCCGGGCGCGGTCCTCGGGGAAGTGCGCGAGCAGGTAGAGCAGGGCGGTGGTCAGGGGTGTTCCGGGACCGCTGTGGGTGAGGAGCCCCAGGTAGTGGTCGAGGCCCTGGTGGACGGCTGTGCGGACGGGGCCGTCGCCGGCGGGGTGGTCACGGTACTCGGACTCGGCGAGCAGGCCCAGCAGGACGGCCAGGTGCCCGGCGTGCCGGGCGTCGGCGCCTTCGAGCGCCGCCACGAGGGCCGGTGTGTGGTCCGCCGCGCCGTCCACCGGGCCGTCGGCCGCCCAGACCGTGCCGGCCAGGCGGAGGAACTCCTCCTCCAGCCGCTCGTCCGGGGCCGCCGCGAAGGCGGCGAGGTGGTCGGCGACCGTCGGGGACGTGGTCGGGTGGGTCATGTGCGGGTCCTTTCTCAGGTTTGGGCGGACACCGGGTGCCGGGCCGGCTCCGTGGCGCCCGTGAGCTGCCCGGACACCGCACGGGCGATCTCCGCCGTGTTCCCGGGCTCGGTCAGGTAGAAGTGGCCGCCGGGCAGCACCCGCAGGATGCTGGGACCGGTGGTGTGGTCGGCCCAGGCTTGGGCTTCCTCGGCCGGTACCAACGGGTCGGCGTCGCCCAGGAATACGGTGACCGGGCAGGACAGCACGTGTCCGGGGTCGGTGTACGTCTCGAACGCCCGGTAGTCGCCGCGGATCGCGGGCAGCAGCAGGCGTAGCAGCGTCTCTTCGCCGGAGGAGCGGGGCGGTGTGCCGCTGATCCGGTCGAGCTCCGCGAGGATGCCGTCGTCGTCACGCAGGTGCACCCCGTCGTGGCGGTGCCGTGAGGGTGCGAGCATCGACGAGGCGAAGAGGTGGACGGGGGCGGGTCCGGTCGCCTGCAGCCGGGCGGCGATCTCGTATCCGAGGAGGGCGCCGAGGCTGTGTCCGAAGAGGGCGAGTGGCGCGTCCCGCAGCGGAAGCAGTGAGGCGACGATGTGGCCGGCCATCAGCTTCAGGTCGCCGAGCGGGGGTTCGGCCAGCCGGTCGTGGCGGCCCGGGTACTGGGCCGCCAGCACCTCCACGTCCGGTCCGAGTGCTTCGGCCAGGGGGTGCCACGTGTGGGCCGAGCCGCCCGCGTGGGGAAGGCACACCAGGCGGACCGCTCCGGGGGCGGCGGTCCGCAGCGTGCGGATCCAGCTCACGGAGTGATCGTCTCGACGCTGGGCTTGGCCGATGCCTTGCCGAGGCGCTCGCGCAGCTTCATGGCGGGGCTCTCGACGAGGTAGAAGCTGGCCGTGGCGAGGACGATGGAGCCGGCCAGGGTGATGCCGAGCAGCTCCAGGAAGCCGCCGGCCTCGAAGAGACTGCCGTGCCAGAAGTAGATGACGGCGATGTGCCACAGGTACAGGCCGTAGGAGATGCGGCCGAGGAAGCGCATCACCGGGTTGCTCATCACCGCGACGACGAAGCGCGAGGGAGTGGAGACGGTGACCGGGGCGACGAGGAACAGGCCGAAGAGCGTGTAGAGGAGGTGCTCGGTCATGCCGCCGGCCATCGACGGGTAATCGGCGTGGCCGGGCTGGCCGATCGGGCGGACGCAGGCGAGGAGGTAGATCGCGGCGGCGATGACCCAGCACCACACCGGCTTCCGCTGGACGAAGCGGTAGAACGCCGGAACGCTCTTCGGGGCGACGTCGGCGCCCGCGGACAGGGCGGCGAGGCCCATGCCGACGGCGATGAAGCCGAGCCACTTCGGCGGCCATTCGTTCTCGATGGGGTACGCGCCCATGGAGGGCAGGAAGGTGTAGGCCGCGTAGGCGAAGCCGATGACGACGAGCGGGCTGAGGCCCCACAGGATGCGGCGGACGCGTACGCCCGGGTCGGCGGAGCGGCCGGCGAGCTTGTCGAGCGCCCAGGCGAGCAGGGGCAGGGCCGCGTAGAAGGCGACCTCGGTCGCGAGGGTCCAGGTCTGTTCGAGGCCCTGGCCGACGAGGCGGGCGTCGAGCTGGTAGACCTGCAGCAGCAGCACGGGCCGGACGACCTGCCAGATGCCGTGGACGGCTTCCCGGTTGAGGGTGAGGAGCGCGACGGCGACCAGCACCCAGTAAGCGGGCATGGTGCGCAACGCCCGGCGCCAGAAGTAGGGCTTGATCTCGGGCTTGCGGGTGCCGGCGATCGTCGCGAGGGCGAACGGCCGGTAGAGCAGCATGCCGGAGAGTACGAAGAAGATGGGCAGGCTCACGTGCAACTGCTGGAGCATGACGCCGAAGAACCCGTTGGGTTCCTTGTCCATGAATCCGACCATGCCGGAGCTGAACGCGACGTGTGTGACGAGGACTCCCATGGCCGCGACACCACGCATTCCCTCGAGCTCCGGGAAGAACCGGCGCTCGGTGGTGCGGGTGCCGCTGACGGCCGCGGGAGATCTGGTTGTGGTGATGGCCACCGGACCGACCCCCTGATCAGCGAAGAGACGGGACCAGGGTTGCGGGGCCGCCGGAGGACCGCATCTTGCGTATTGCGGTGTTGTCCGGAGGGCTCGGACGGCGGGGCGCGTCACCCGGCGGACGGCCGGGAACGCGGGAGCGGCGCAACGACTCCGGCGGCGGGGAACGGCCGGACACGACGGCGGGGAGCGGGCCGGGCCTCCGACCCGTACCGCTCCCCGTGCTCGTCGTGCGGTGGTGCTGGTGGTGCCTCCGGGCGGTTCAGGCGCCGGTGAGGTGGTCCGCCAGGCTGTCGAGGAAGCTGTTCCAGCCGGCCTCGACCTCCGCGGTCTTCTCCGCCTCGACCTGACCGACCTGCTGGAAGGTCAGCTTGGTGCCTCCCTCGTCGTCGGCGAAGGTGACCGTGGTCAGCTCCTCCGCCTCCCCGCGCTCGGCACGCGCCGCGACGTTCTCGTCGTTCGGGTCGACCAGGGTGAAGACCAGTCGCTCGTCGGCCACGACCTCGCGGTAGACGCCCGTGAACGGGAACTCACCGATACCCTCGGCCGCCATGGTGGCCTTCCACGTGCCGCCGACGCGGACGTCGAGCGCGACCGTGGACGGGTCGGTGGTGAATGCCTGCGGCCCCCACCACTGGGCGAACTGCTCGGGCTCGGTCCACGCGCGGTAGACCGCGGCGCGCGGGGCGTCGAGGACGCGGGTGACGGTGATCTCGTTCAGCGCCGTCGTGTCCGTCACCGTCATGCCTCGGGAGCGTCGAAGAGCGGGCGGACCTCGACGCCGCCGTCGTGCACCGGGACGACCTTGGCGACCTCGAGGGCGTGGTCGAGGTCCTTCGCCTCCAGCACGAAGGCGCCGCCGAGCGACTCCCGGGTGGCGGCGAACGGGCCGTCGCCGACGGCGCCGTCACGGACGGTCTTGGCAGTGCCGGCCGGCTGCAGGGCGAGACCGTTGAGGATCTTGCCGCCGAGCTCCTCGACCTTGCCGGGGAACGCCTCGTGGGCCGCCAGGAGCTCCTTGGGGGCGTTCTCCCAACCCCCGGGGATCTCCGCCTCGTAGATGAAAACCGCGAACTGAGCCATGGGGCTCTCCTTGATTGCGTGCCTGTGTGCGTGGTCCGGTGCACTCCACGACGACGACGTTCCTCGCAGGCGTGGTGTCCACCAGCCCAGCCTTCCCTTCCCGGCGGGCCCGGCGCATCTTCCAGATTGCTCAACCGTCCCTCGTGCGGCGCGTTTTTCCGGCGGGCCTGTGCGGGTCGGGCCTGTGCGAGGCGCTGCGCAATCCGAGAGATGCGCGCGCGGCGTGCGGCCCCGACGCTGACCGCATGACTGACTTCGCGAACAAGACCTACTTCATCACCGGCGGCGGCAGCGGCATCGGCTTCGCCACCGCCCGCCGTCTGCTCGACGAGGGCGCCAACGTGGTGATCGCCGGCCGCGACGCCGACCGTCTCGACCGGGCGGTCAAGGACCTGGACGGTGGCGACCGGGTGCTCGCCGTGGCCCTGGACGTGGCCCGTCCGGCCGAGCTCGAGGCGGCGTTCGAGCAGGTCCGTGCCCGCTTCGGCAGCCTGCACGGTGTCTTCGCCAATGCCGGCATCGGCCTCAACGCCCGTACCGCCGACGTGACCGAGGAGGACTTCGACCAGGTCGTCGGCACCAACTTCAAGGGCGCGTTCTTCACGGTGCAGAAGGCGCTGCCGCTGCTGGCCGAGGGTTCTTCGGTGGTGCTCAACGCGTCGTGGCTGGTGCACCGCGGCATGGGTCCGGGTTCGGTCTACGCGGCCAGCAAGGCGGCCGTGCTGAATCTGCCGCAGACGCTCGCGCCGGACCTGGCCGAGCGTGGTATCCGGGTCAACGCCGTCACGCCGGGCCACATCCGTACCGAGATGTTCGACGCGGTCGCCCCGGTCGAGGAGGTCCGCGAGTTCTTCCGCGGCCAGGTCGCGCTGGGCACGCTCGGTACTCCGCGGGACATCGCCGAGACGGTGCTGTTCCTGCTCTCGCCGCGGGCGGCCTACATCACCGGTCAGGAGTTCGTCGTCGACGGCGGCCTGGTCGGTTCCGTCCCGGCCTGACGGCCGTACCGCCGCCGCCGTCCCTTCCTCCCGCCGGCTTCCGGGCCGGCTCCTTCCCCCCTCGCGCCCGCGGGGCGCGCGACCCCCGAGGAGAACCGTGATCGGCTTCCAGCTCGACGAGGAGCACGAGATCCTGCGCAAGACCGTGGAGGACTTCGCGCGCACCGCCGTGGCCCCGGCCATCGGCGACCTCTACAAGCGGGACGAGTTCCCGTACGACCTGGTGGCCGAGATGGGCCGGATGGGCCTGTTCGGGCTTCCTTTCGAGCCGGAGTACGGCGGTGGGGGCCGTGGCTTCCTGGCTCTGTGCGTGGCGCTGGAGGAACTCGCCCGTGTCGACACGTCGGTCGCGATCACGTTGTCCGCGGGGGTGTCGCTGGGGGCCATGCCGATCCACCGCTTCGGCACGCCCGAGCAGAAGGAACGCTGGATGCCGGGGCTGTGCTCGGGGACGGCGCTCAGCGCGTTCGGGCTGACCGAGCCCGGAGGTGGTACGGATGTGGCCGGGCTCGCCACGACGGCGGTTCGCGACGGGGACGACTGGGTGATCAACGGTGCCAAGTCGTTCATCACCAACTCCGGTACGGACATCACCCGTCTGGTGACGGTGACGGCGGTGACGGGGGTCCGCGCGGACGGCCGTCAGGACGCCTCGACCATCGTGGTCCCCTCGGGCACGCCGGGATTCGAGGTCGCGCCGAAGTACTCCAAGGCGGGCTGGAACTCCTCTGACACCCGCGGTCTGACCTTCACCGACGTCCGGGTGCCGGCCGGGAACCTGCTCGGGCGGGAGGGCCGGGGTCTGTCCCAGTTCCTGTCGGTGCTGGACGAGAGCCGGATCGCGATCTCCGCGGTGGGCGCGGGCATCGCCCAGGGCTGTGTCGACGAAAGCGTGCGTCATGCCAAGGAGCGGGCGGCGTTCGGGCGGAGCATCGGTGCCAACCAGGCCATCCAGTTCAAGATCGCCGACATGGAGGTGCGGGCCCACAGCGCGCGGCTGGCGTACTACGACGCGGTGACCAGGATGCTGCGCGGGGAACCCTTCGCCAAGGAGGCGTCGATCGCGAAGCTCGTCTCCTCCGGCGCGGCGATGGACAACGCCCGGGACGCGACGCAGATCTTCGGCGGCTACGGCTGTATCAACGACTACCCGGTGGCCCGCTTCTACCGCGACGCCAAGGTCCTGGAGATCGGCGAGGGCACGAGCGAGGTGCAGCGGATGCTGATCGCACGCGGTCTGGGGCTGCCGAACGCGGCCTGACGGCCGGGGTACGTGGAAGGGGCCCGCCGGTACGGGCCCTTCCACGGACCGTCACGCGGCCTGGGCGAGTCGTCCGGCGAGCAGGGCGGCGCCCTGCTCGCGCAGCTCGACCTTGCGGACCTTTCCGCTGGCGGTCATAGGGAAGGAGTCGGTGACGGCCACGTACCGGGGGATCTTGAAGTGGGCGAGCTTCCCGGCGCAGTACGCCCACAGTTCGGTGGCGGACAGCGGTGCGGCACCGTCCCGCAGACGGATCCAGGCGATGAGCTCCTCGCCGTAGTAGTCGTCGGGGACTCCGACCACCTGTGCGTCGAGGATGTCCGGGTGGGTGTGGAGGAACTCCTCGATCTCGCGCGGGTAGATGTTCTCGCCGCCGCGGATGACCATGTCCTTGATCCGGCCGGTGATGCCCACGTACCCGTCGTCGTCCATCACGGCGAGGTCTCCGGTGTGCATCCAGCCGTCCGTGTCGATGGCCTCGGTGGTCTTGTCGGGCTGTCGCCAGTATCCGCTCATCACCGAGTAGCCGCGGGTGCAGAACTCTCCCTGGCTGCCGCGCGGTACGGTCTCGCCGGTCTCCGGGTCGACGATCTTGATCTCCACGTGGGGGCCGGCCCGGCCGACGGTCGACACCCGTCGTTCGAGGGAGTCGCCGGGCCGAGTCTGGCAGGCCACGGGCGAGGTCTCGGTCATGCCGTAGCAGATCGTCACCCTCGCCATGTGCATCCGGCCGACGACCTGCCTCATCACCTCGACGGGGCAGGGGGTGCCGGACATGATGCCGGTTCGCAGGCTGGAGAGGTCGAAGGAGCCGAAGTCGGGGTGGTTGAGTTCGGCGATGAACATCGTCGGAACGCCGTAGAGCGAGGTGCAGCGCTCCGCCTCGATCGCTTCCAGGGTCGCGCGGGCATCGAAGAAGGGGCTCGGGATCACCACGCACGCGCCGTGGCTGAGCGCCGCGATGGTGCCCATCACCATGCCGAAGCAGTGGTAGAAGGGCACGGGCAGGCAGACGCGGTCAGCGGGGGTGTACTCGAGCAGTTCGCCGGTGAAGAAGCCGTTGTTGAGGATGTTGCGGTGGGTGAGGGTCGCGCCTTTGGGTGAGCCGGTGGTTCCCGAGGTGTACTGGATGTTGATCGGGTCGTCCGGGTGGAGCGAGGCGGTGATCTCGGCGAGCCGGCGGGCGCTGGGCTCGGCGGGCGGGGTCAGCAGAGCGTCCCATTCCTCGCCGCCGATGAGGACCGTGTGCCGAAGGGAGGGGCAGCGCGGCGCGACCTCGGCGATCATGGCGGCGGTGGCGGTGTTGCGCAGCGCCGGCGCGGCCACGAGCACCCGGACACCGGCGTGACCGAGCACATACTCCAGCTCGTAGGTCCGGTAGGCGGGGTTGATGTTGACCAGGATCGCCCCGATCTTCGCCGCCGCGTACTGGGTGAGGACCCATGCGGCGTTGTTGGGGGACCACAATCCGATCCGGTCGCCCACGCGGACGCCCAGGTCCAGCAGTCCGGCCGCGAGGGCGTCGGTCTGCGCGTCGAGCTCGGCGTAGCTCCAGCGGCGGCCGCCGCCGCCCTGGTCGACGAGGGCGTCCCGGTCGGGGAACGCGGCGACGGACCGCCGGAGGTTGGCGCCAATCGTCTCGTCGAGGAGGGGTACGGGATGGGTGCCCGCGGCGTGACTCGGCCGTGCGGACACCGGGTGTCCGGCCTGCTCGCCCGCCGGCGTCGTCGGTTCTTCGGGCTCAAGATGCTCCATCCCGCCAGGTTTCCGTCCGTCACCGTCCCTCGCATCTCGGTGATTGCCCTCTTCACCGGTGGTTTCCGCGCTTCGGGGCGAGACCGGATCGAGCACGATCGAAGAACGGGGAGACGGGGCATCCGCCCTATTCTTCGGGTTGCCCGCCGGGGATCGCGGGACAGCCCTTGGCCCGACGGCCTCGCCGCGGGCGCACACCCACCCCGTCATCGAGCACCTGTTGGGAGATCGGCCATGAAACTCGGTCTGGCATTCGCGGATTACGCCTGGGAGGGCGGGGCGGGGCGCATGGCGGACACCCTGGCGGCGATGTCCCGCGCCGCCGACGACGCCGGTTTCGACGTCATCGGTGTCGCCGACCACGTCTGGCAGGGCCCGCACATGGGCGGGGCCGAGCAGCCGATGTTGGAGTGCTTCACCACGCTGGCCACGATCGCCGCGCACACCCGTCGGGTCCGGCTGATGCCGATGGTCGCCGGCGTCCACTTCCGGTCTCCTGGTCTGCTGGCCAAGACCGTGACCACGCTCGACGTCCTGTCCGGCGGCCGGGCGGACCTCGGCATCGGGGCCGGCTGGTACGAGGAGGAGGCTCGTGGCCTCGGTATCGACTTCCCTCCGCTGGCCGAGCGGTTCGAGCGGCTGGAGGAGGCCGTCCGGATCTGTCTGGGCATGTGGGACGGTGAGAAGGGTGATGAGAAGCCCGTCGCCGGCCGGCACTACCGTCTGGACCGGCCGCTGAACGTCCCGCAGAACCTCGCACGTCCCCGCATCATGATCGGCGGCGGCGGCGAGAAGAAGACCCTGCGTCTGGTCGCCCGTTACGCGGACGCCTGCAATCTCTACCCGGGGCCCGACCTGGGCGACAAGCTGGCGGTGCTGCGCCGCCACTGCGAGGCGGAGGGACGGGACTACGACGCGATCGAGAAGACCTGCATCATGCCGTTCACGCCGTCCGACACGGCCTCCGCGGACGAGCTGACCGGGGTGCTGCGCGAGATCGCCGGGGCCGGCGTCACCCGGGTGATCGGCATCCTGGAGGGTCCGGACCAGGTGCGCGGGATCGATCTGATCGGCGAGCGGGTGCTGCCCGCCGTGGCGGACGCCTGAGTTTGGTCTCTGTCTTCGGCCGTCTGTGGCTGGGCAGGGCGGGTCATGAAGGCGTCAAGCTCATCGATGATCTTGCGGAGTTCGCGGGCTCCCCGAGGAGCTCATTGCCGATGAGCCACGGCCAGTACGCCGCCCAGGGGCTCCTCGTCCGCTGCGAACGCCGACACCGAAGCCCCCGGTCGGCCATGTGGCCGCCCCGGGGGCTTCGGTGCGTGCCGCGTCATGGACAGCCCGTACAGGGGCGTGTGCCGAAGCACGAGAGCTGTCACCAGTAGGCCGGGGTGACCTTGGCTGTGTTGCGTGCGGCACGCCTGGTCACCAGCGGAGAGCCCCGGCTTGGTCCCTGCGGCCGTGGCCGATGGTCGCTACTGGCCGAACTCGTCGAACGCGGCGCGAAGGTCGGCGGCCACCGCGTCGGCGTCGCGTCCCTCGATACGGTGACGCGGGACGAAATAGACGAGTTCGCCGTCCTTGAACAATGCGAACGAAGGTTCGGACGGCGGGATTTCCGCAAAGTATCCGCGCATCTGAGCCGTGGCCTCCAAATCCTGCTCGGCGAAGACGGTCACCAGCCGGTCGGGACGCTTGGAGCCGTCCTCCAGAGCCATGCGCGCCCCGGGGCGGGCCATACCGGCCGCGGCACCGTTGACGGCGTTGACGGCCACCAGGGTCAGGCCCTTCTCGGCGTCCTTCATCGCGGAGTCCACCTCTTCGGCGGTCAGCAACTCCTTGAACCCGATCGCGGTCAGCTCTTCTTTCATCGGCTTGACCAACAGTGGCGAGTACGGCATTCCAGCTCCTCACAAAAAGCGACGGTTCAGTTACCCATAGTAGCGATCGGCCGGCGTGTGGGAGCTGAACGGTCAATCTCGGTGACGGCAAGCCCGCCCCGTGACAGCTGCCGCGCTTCGGCACACGGGGGCAACAGGCACCAGGGATCAGAAGCACGCACCGCGTTCACGTCACCGTCGTCACACACCGGCGCCCGGCGCCCGCTCCAGAGCGGGCGCCGGGCGCCGGTATTTCCGTCCTGGGCGTCCTCAGAGCCCGTCGGGCAGGCGGACGGACAGGGCGTGCCGGAAGACGTCGCGCGGGTCGTAGCGCTTCTTGACACGCTGCAGGCGGGGGTAGTTGTCCTTGAAGTACAGGGTGTGCCAGGGAACACCGGAGGTGTTCCACTCCGGGTCGGCCAGGTCGGTGTCGGCGTAGTTGACGTACGAGCCGTCGTTGGCCTCGTTCGGCACCGGCACCCCGCCTGTGTCGGCGTACACCTCGCGGTACATCTCGCGCACCCGCCGGATGTTCGTCTCGTCCTCGGCCTGCGCCCCCCACACCGCCATGTAGGCGGCCTTGAGGACCGAGTCACGCTGGGCCGCCGCGGTGGCGTCCGGGGCGACGGCGTTCACCCGCCCCCCGTAGCCGATGAGGATGAGCTGTACAGGGCTGGTCTCGCCGGTCGTCAGATGCCGGTACAGCGTCTCCGTCTGGGTCGTCGAGTAGCCCTTGCGCAGGTACGCGGCCTTGATCTTGATGCGGCGGGTGAAGGGGTCGCCCGGGTCGCCCCACCCGGGGTACGACGACATGTAGAGCCAGGGCCTGACCTGCTGGTCGACGAAGAGCGGCTTGGCGTCCACGCCGGCCATGACCTCCTCGAAGAACGAGGTCATCAGTCGTTCGGCGTCCGGGATGGCGTCGTCCATGTGGGCGCCGACGGTCAGTCCGAAGCCGGAGCGGTGGGTGCCGTGGAAGTAGCCCGCGAGCGCCGCGTACGGCGAGTCGGGGGCGCTGTTGCGCTCGAACCAGGAGCCGAAGTTGGCCTGCAGGGTGGCGAACGACTCCGGTGTCATGGTCTCCCAGGACCAGACGGCCATGCCGCTGCGCCAGGCGCCGGGCGCCTGGGGCAGGAGTCGCGCCGGGTCGTCGGAGTCGGCGCCCGGTGCCCGCATCCAGTAGCGCGTCACGACGCCGAAGGTGCCGCCACCGCCTCCGGTGTGGGCCCACCACAGGTCGCGGTGCGGGTCGTCGTCCTCGCGGGTGGCGACGACGGCGCGGGCGACGCCGTCCTCGCCGACGACCACGACCTCCACGGCGTACAGGTAGTCGACGACCGCGCCGAGGCCGCGCGAGAGCGGACCGTAGCCTCCGCCGACGATATGGCCGCCCACCCCGACCTCGGGGCACTCGCCGGCCGGAATGGTGACGCCCCATCCCTTGAACAGCACCCGGTAGACGTGGCCGAGCGTGGCGCCGGCCTCGATGGCGAAGGCCCGCCGCTCCGCGTCGTAGCACACCTCGGTCATCTCGGACATGTCGAGGAGGACCTCGACCCCGTCGGTGGCCAGGTCCTCGAATCCGTGGCCGCCGCTGCGGACGGAGATCCGCCGGCCGGCCGCCACGGCCTCGGTGACCGCGTCCGCCACCTGGGCGGTCGTGGTCACCACCCGGACGTAGTCCGGCCGGCCGGGAAACCGGTGGTTGGTGCCCAGCACCAGGCTCGGGTACCGCGGGTCGTCCGCGGTGATCGTGGCAGCTGCGAAGGCGGGGGTGTCCGTCTCGGTCACGTCGTTCCTCCATCGGGGCGGGCGGCCGGGGCGGACCCTCTCGGGCCGCCCGGCCCTGGGCCGCCACCAGCGTGGACGAGGGGTGTTCCGGATGTCTTCTCCCGCCGTGCGCTTCGCCCGCCACGGCTCGTTCTTCCAGATTGCTCAAGGCCGGCGCGCGGCCTGGATTCGCTTGTGGCCCCGGCCCGGGCGCGTGTTACTTGTTGCGGGAAGCCCGTGAGAAGGCGCTGGGATGCCGGCCGGTCTTTCCTTCGTTCCCGCTTTTTTCCGGTCCGGTCCTCGGCCGGTCCGATGAAGGAGGAACCGTCACATGTGCGGCATCGCCGGGGCCATGGGCCTGCGCAACGGTGTGGGGGTGGACCCCCGGGTGCTCGCGCGGATGACGGCGACTCTGCTGCACCGGGGACCCGACTCCGACGGGGCGTTCGTCGAGGACGGCGTCGGTCTCGGCTTCCGCCGTCTGAGCATCAACGACCTGGCCGGCGGTGCGCAGCCGATGTCCGGCGAGGACGGCGACGTCGTCATGGTGTGCAACGGCGAGATCTTCAACCATCGCGAGCTGCGTGCCGAGCTCACCGCGAAGGGACACCGCTTCCGCACCGACTGTGACGTGGAGGTGATCGTCCACCTCTATGAGGAGGAGGGCATCGAGCTGCTGCACCGGCTGAACGGGCAGTTCGCCTTCGCTCTCCTCGACCGGTCGCGGCGCCGTCTGTTCCTCGCACGCGACCACGTCGGAATCCTGCCCCTGCACTACGCGACGACCTCGGACCACCTGGTCTTCGGCTCGGAGGCCAAGGCCGTTCTGGAGCATCCCGGTGTGGGCCGTGCGGTGGATCTGACCGGCCTCGACCAGGTGCTGACCTTCCCCGGCCTCGTCAGCCCCCGGACCATGTTCCGGGGCGTCAGCAGCCTGCGCGCCGGCCACTATCTGCTCGTCGAGGACGGTGCGGTGCGGGAGGTGCCGTACTGGGACCTCGACTACCCGCACGCCGGCGAGCTCGCGCCGCGGCCGGACGCCTACTACGCCGAGCGGCTGCGTGAGCTGCTGACCGACGCCGTACGGCGCAGGCTGGACGCCGACGTGCCGGTGGGCTTCTATCTCAGCGGCGGGCTCGACTCCTCGCTCATCGCGGGGCTGGTCGGCGAGCTGGCGCCCCCGGCCGACTCCTTCTCCATCGCCTTCCCCGACGCGGACATCGACGAGTCCGGCTTCCAGCGTCTGATGGCCCAGAAAGTCGGATCGCGCCACCACGAGCTGGAGTTCACCACCGCCGACATCGTCGAGGACCTGCGGCGGATGGTGCTGCACGCCGAGACGCCGGTGAAGGAGACGTACAACACCTGCTCGCTGGCGCTGGCGCGGCGGGTCCGCGAGAGCGGTACCACCGTGATCCTCACCGGTGAGGGCGCCGACGAACTCTTCGGCGGGTACGTCGGCTACCGCTTCGACCGGCTCGGCCGCGGCGCCGGCCGCTCCGGCGACGATCTGGCGGACGCGCTGGAGGACGACGTCCGGCGGCGGCTGTGGGGCGACGCCGGGATCTTCTACGAACGCCGCTACCACGCCTGGCGGGAGGCCAAGCTCGGCCTCTACTCGGCGGGGGTCCGCGAGGCGTTCCGTGAGGTGGACTGTCTGCGGTTCCCTCCCGTGGACCCGGCCCGGCTGGCCGGACGGGACAGGCTGGACCAGCGTTCCTACCTGGACTTCCGGCTGCGCCTGTCGGACCATCTGCTCTCCGACCACGGCGACCGGATGGCGATGGCCCACTCCGTGGAGGCCAGATATCCCTTTCTGGACCGGGAGGTCGTGGAGTTCGCGACGCAGGTCCCGGCTCATCTCAAGGTGCACCCGCTCGGCGAGAAGTACGTCGTGCGGCAGGCCGCGCAGGGTCTGGTGCCCCCGGAGATCATCGACCGCGAGAAGTTCGGCTTCCGCGCGCCGGGGAGTCCGGCGCTGCTGCGGGCCGGCGTCGAGTGGATCAACGACATGCTCTCTCCCGAACGGATCAGGCGGCAGGGGTACTTCGACCCGGCGGCCGTGGAACGGCTGCGGGCCCGATACACCGGTGACGGCTTCGAGGTCCATCCCCACTACGGCGACGACCTGCTGCTCACCGTCCTGACCTTCGGAATCCTGCTGGACACCTTCTCCCTGCCGGACCACGCGTAAGGAACACTGATGACGTTCGAAGCCATCCACGACCTGGTGGGCAGGACGATCGAGCGGTCGCCGGACCAGGTGGCCGTCGAGACCCCGCAGGGGAGCCTCAGCTACGCGGAGCTGGACGCGCGCGCCGCGCACGTGGCGGCCGGCCTGCGGGCGGCGGGAGCCGGCGCCGGGGCCTTCGTCCCCGTCCTGGTGCGGGACCGCCGCGATCTGGTCGCCGCCGTGCTCGGCATCCTGCGCGTCGGCGCAGTCTTCGTGCCCCTGGATCTGACCGCCCCGCCCGCCCGGCTGCGGGCGACGCTCCTCGACGTCGCCCCCGGGTGGGCCGTCGTCGGGTGCCCGGACGACCCGGTGGCGCTGCGGGCGCTGTCCGAGGCCGCGCCGACCGCGCGTGTCGTCACCGTGGGCCCCGCCGCCTCTCCCGACGACCGCGCGGAGCCGCACCGATCCGGCGCCGACGATCCCGCCTACGTCTTCTTCACGTCCGGCACCACCGGCCGTCCCAAGGGCATCGTGGGTCGGCTCGGTTCCATCGCGCCGTACATCCGGTGGGAGACCGAGCTGCTGGGTGTCGAGCCGGGCTGGCGGGTCGGCCAGTTGGTGTCGCCCGCCTTCGACGCTGTGCTGCGTGACCTGTTCGTACCGCTGGTGGCCGGCGGCACGATCGTCGCGCCGTCCCCGGAGACGCTCCTCGACCCGGCGGCTCTGGCCCGCTGGGTCGAGGAGGCGCGCGTCGATCTGGTGCACACCGTCCCGTCGCTCTTCCGGGGCCTGGTCTCCGCCGCGATCACCGGGGACCACGCGCTGGCCTCGCTGCGGTGCGTGGCGCTCTCGGGGGAGCGGCTCGCGCCCGCGGACGCGGAGCGTCTCTTCGGGCGGTACGGCGACCGTATCCGGCTGCTGAACCTGTACGGGCCGTCGGAGACGACGATGACCAAGACCTTCCACTTCGTCACCCGCGAGGACCTCGGCAGGCCGTCGGTCCCGGTCGGCCGGCCGATCCCGGGCGCCGAGGTGCTGCTCGTCGACGAGCACGGGCGGCTCGCCGAGCCGGGCGCGGTCGGGGAGATCCATCTGCGCACCCCGGACCGGACCCTGGGCTACCACCAGCGCCCGGAGGAGACGGCACGGGTCTTCGTGCCGCACCCGGTGACGGGCGACCCGGCCGACGTCGTCTACCGCACGGGGGACTACGGCCGCCTGCTCGACGACGGCGCCCTGGAGTTCCTCGGCCGCAAGGACCACCAGGTCAAGATCGGTGGGGTGCGGGTCGAGCTGGAGGGCGTCGAGAGCGTGTTGCGTGATCACCCGGCCGTCACGGACGCCGCCGTGGTCACCACCGATGAGGACGGCGCGGTCCATCTCCTCGCCTATCTGGAGTGCGGTGGCTCCCCCGCCCGGACCGCGCCCGAAGCACCCGAGGCGTTCGAAGCGCTGGAAGCGGAGCTGCGCGCCCATCTGCGCGAGCGGCTGCCGGACAGCGCGGTCCCGGCGCGGTTCGTTCCGCTCGCCGCGCTGCCCCGCACGCTCAGCGGCAAGATCGACCGGCGGGCGCTGCCCGCCCCGGCGCCCCGGCGCACGGAGCACGCCGCCGGGGGGCCTCCGCGCACCGCGACGGAGCGGACGGTGTCCGAGCTGTGGCTGCGGACCCTGCCCGTCGCCGCCGTCGGCCGCGACGACGACTTCTTCGCTTCGGGCGGCACCTCGCTGCTCGTCGTCTCGCTGCTCGCCTCGGTCAACCAGACCTTCGCGGTCGCCGTGCCTCTGCGGGACTTCCTCCTGTCGCCGACGGTCGCGAACCTCGCCGCGGCGGTCGAGAAGGAACTGCTGGCGGCCGACGCCCCGCTCGACGACCTCTTCGCCATCTAGGGACCGGACGCCGATGACCACGCTTCTCTCTTCCGAGACCACCTCCGCGACCGGGAGCGGCGCCGACACCCCGGAGCGGGCCTGCGCCCGCTGCGGGATCAGCGGCCGCTATCCCGGGATCGCCTTCGACCCGTCCGGCACCTGCGATCTGTGCACGATGTACGAGCGGCACGGCCCCGAGATCGACGCCTACTTCGGCGATGTGAACCGGTTCGTCTCGCTGGTCCGCGCACGGGCCGAGGCGGGCGGGTCCGACGTCGACTGCCTGCTGCTCTACAGCGGTGGCAAGGACAGCTCGTACGTCCTGTACCGGCTGATCGATCTCGGCCTGCGGGTGCGCACCTTCACCTTCGACAACGGGTTCATCTCCAAGACCGCCCTGCGCAACGTGGAGACGATCACCTCCGAACTCGGCATCGAGCACGTCACCGCCACGCACGCGGACCAGAACAAGGTCTTCCTGCGCAGCCTCCAGCAGCACAAGAGCGTGTGCAACGGGTGCTTCCGTTCCCTGCTGGACCTGAGCACGCGGCATGCGCACGACCTGGGCATCCCGACCATCGTCACGGGGCTGTCGCGCGGCCAGATCATGGATGAGCGGCTGTCGTGGTTCCACCGTCAGGGCATCTTCGACCCGGCCGAGATCGAGCCGGGCCTGCGGGAGGGCCGTCGGGTCTACCACCAGGCCGGCGGGGACATCGCGCCCGAGGTGGTCGACTCCGTCGAGGTCGTCGACTACTACCGGTACTCCGACGTCACCAAGGACGGCATCCGGGCGCTGTTGCACGAGCGTTCCGACCTGTGGTCGCAGCCGGGCGACACCGGCTTCTGCAGCTCCAACTGCATGATCAACGACGCGGGTGTCCTGGTGCACACCCGTGAACGCGGCTTCCACAACTACGAGGCGCCCACCCGGTGGGAGGTGCGCCTGGGGCATCTGGAGCGGGCGGAGGCGGACGAGGAGCTGCGCATGCCGGCCGCGACCCCGCGGGTGCGCAAGATGCTGCTGCAGATCGGCTACCCGCTTCCCGAGGAGGGCGTGGCCCGCCCCACGACCGAGGCCCCGGCGGCGGAGCGGACCTCGCCCGCGCCCGCCGCGGCTTCCGCTTCCACGTCCACGTCCACGTCCGGGGAGCGTCGTGCGGCGTTGACTCCCGCGCAGCGGCAGGTGCTGGCGCGCGCCGGAGCGGCCCCCGGCCCGCATGGCAGGGCTCTGCTCCTGGAGGCGAAGGGCGCCGCCGATCCGGCTCTGGTGCGCCGGTCGACGCTGGCGCTGCTGCTGCACCACGAGGCGCTGCGGCTGCGGTTCGCCGAGCGTGACGGCGGCTGGGAGCAGTACGACACGGGTGTGGCCGGTGCTCTTCCGGTGCTGCGGCTGGATCTGTCGGGGCGGGACGCCGCGGCGGAGGCGGAGCTGTTGCGCACGGCCGTGGACCGGATGCGCTCCCGGATGAGTCTCTCCGACGGCCCGCTGGTGCAGTTGGCCCTGGCGGATCGTGGACCGCTTCCGGCCAGGCTGCTGCTGGTCGTGCACGAACTGCTGGCGGACACCCGCTCGTGGCGGGTGCTGCTGCGTGATCTGTCCGCGCTGTGGGCCGCCGGTGGCGAGACTCCGCTCGCGCCGGCGGAGTCGTTCCTGCGCCGGGCGGCGGCCGTCGTGTCCGCGGAGTCCGGGCGCTTCGACCGGCCGGAGCCGGGCCTTGCCGGGCCTTCGGAGCCCGGTGTGGACCGGGAGGAGGCGGTCCTGACCAGGGTCGACTGCGGTGCTCCCGCGAGCGCTACGCGGGTGGCCGCGGCACTGTCCGCGGTCCTCGCCGATCTGGGGGACGAGCCGGGTGTCGAGGTTCTCGACCACACGGCCGAGGACCGGCCCCGGGGTGTCGGCCGCTGGTCTCTGGCACCGGCCCCGCCGTCGGACGCGCCGGAGCTGATCCGTTACGAGCACTTCGGAGACCTCGAGGCGCTGCTGCCGGACGGTTCGCCGTTCTCGCTGGTCGCGGTCGACACGGTCGACTTCACCGTTCTGCCGGGCACCGGGCGGGATGTGGTGACGGTCAACGGCGTGGTCCGGCAGGGGGTTCTCCACCTGGACTGGTGGTGCCCGCCCGGCCTGCGCGGCCGGCTGCTGGCCGCCTCGATACCCGAGCGGGTGGCCCGTCGGCTGACCTCGGCCACGGACCCCGCGGCGCGATGACGGTCCCGGCGCCGGGACCGGTCCCGGCGCCTGGGCCCGCCGGGACGCTCGGTGTGCTCGGTGGGATGGGGCCCGCCGCGACGGCCGAGTTCCTGCGGCTCTTCACGGACCGGGTGCCTGCGACGGAGGACCAGGGGCACCCCCGGGTCGTGTTGTTGTCGGACCCGTCGATACCCGACCGGTCCACTGCCCTGCTGGCGGGCGACGACGCGCCGTTGCCCGCCATCCGGGAGGGCTTGACGACCCTGGCCCGGTGGGGTGCGGACCTTCTCGCGGTGCCGTGCAACACCGCCCATGTGTACATCGACCGGATCCGGGCGGAGCTGCCGGTCCCCGTCGTCCACATCGTCGACGCCACGCTGTGCGCGGCGATGACGCTCAGCCCGGAGGGTGGCTGGCTGGCCGCCACCACCGGTACCGTCGCCAGCGGCCTGTACCAGCGGCGGGCCGCGGAGCTCGGCTACCGGCTGGCGGTCCCCGGCCCGGCGGCACGGGCGCGGATCCATCACGCGGCGGTCCTGGTCAAGGCGGGCCGTACGGACGAGGGCGGGCGCCTGCTCGCGTCGGCTGTGCGTCCGTTGTGGCGCGAGGAGCGGCTGCCGGTGCTGACCGCGTGCACGGAACTCCCGCTGGCCTACGATGCCTCCGGTCTGCCGGCGGCGGCGACGGTCTCCAGTCTGGACGCGCTCGCGGCGGCGTGTGTGGACGCCTTGTACGCCGTGCCCGCCCGGCCCGCCACACGCGAGGCCGAGCGTACGGCCGCGGCCTGAGGGCGCCTGTCGGGTGGCTCTCGGCCGTCAGATGCGGACGGTGAGGCAGTCGGGGGTCTTCGGCCCGGTGCCGAGCGCGTAGGCGTTATACGCGTCGAGGTGGGCCTGGGCGTCGGTGGTGGCCCGGGAGAGCCGGGCGTCCGGGTCGGCGCCTTCGGTGAGGATCTCCTCCATCGCCTCCATGAACACGATCTGCACCGCGTGGAAGGCGCCCAGCACGGCGCCGTGTGCCTCGGGCGGGCCGGTGCGCAGTTCGAGCTGCTCGCTGGTGGCGCGGTGGTGCGGGTGCTCGTCGAACCAGCCTTCCTCTTCCAGCAGGGCGATGCACCCGTACGTAGCCGGGGCGGAGCCGCTGGCCCGGTGCCAGGCCGCGGCGGCGCGGGGGCTGTTCAGGTACTGCATGAACGCCAGTGCCCCGTCGCGGGTGGCCTCGTCGAGCCCGTCGGCGAGCCACAGCGAGTCCCCGCCGATCCAGTTGCCCGCGCAGGGCAGGGCGCCGTTGCGGGGCAGGACTCCGACCTCGATGTCGAAGCCGGAAGCCGCTGCCGCGCGCACCATGTAGTTGGCGTCGAAGGAGGAGCTGAACCGCAGGGCCACCTCCTGGGCGGCGAATGCCTTGAAGGTGCCGGCCCAGTCCTCCAGCACGCCGGTGTGCAGGTAGTGGCCGGACCGGTGTAGGTCGCGCCACCATTGCACGTAGGCGTTGACCGCGTCGGACGCCAGGTCGACCCGGGTGGCCCGGCCGTGTCGTCCGTTGCCCGCGTCGGCGAGCAGGGCACCCTGCTGGGCGACGGCGTGCTGGAGGAACTTGCCGTCCACGGGCCAGGCGATGCCGTGTCCGGGTCCGTCCGCGAGTCGGCCGACGGCCTCGCACGCGGCCGTGGTCTCCTCCCAGGTGCGTGGGGCGGCGTCGACGCCGGCCCGGCGCAGCACGCTGGTGTTGGCGTACAGGAGCATCGTCGAGAGGGTCAGCGGCATCGTCGCGAAGTCTCCGTCGACGGTGTAGTACTCGCGCACGCCCGGCAGGAAGTCACCGAGGACGACCGGCTCGCCGAGGATCTCGGTGCGGCCTGCGACGACCTTCTCCACGGACACGAAGAGCGGGCTGCCGTCCTGGTTCCGTGCGTCGCGGGCCAGCTGCGAGGCTCCGGCGTAGTAGGTGGCGATGGCGGGGGCGCGGCCCTCGGACGCCGCTCGCGCGATCGCGTCGGGAAGTTCCTCGTAGGAGAAGCCCCGGAGGTCGATCCGGTAGCCGGGGTGGGCCTTCTCGAACTCCCGGGCGCGTTCCCTGATCGGTTCCAGGAAGTCGGGGAACGGGAATTCGGACAGCCATGCCTCGATGACGACGGCGTCATCCGGGGCGGGGTGCATGGGGCCTCCAGTCGGGGGTTCGGTGCGGAACACGGGGCGGCCTCGGAACCCTGTCGGGTGGCCTGCGGCCGGCCGGAGGGCTCTCAGGCAGTGACGACCGGGAGCAGGGGCCTCGGGGCGTCGGTCGCGTCGGGTGCCGGTGCGGGGGTGAGCGTCACCGGTGCGCCGTTGAAGACGGCGTTGCCGGAGAGCGCGTCGATCACGGAGTCGTCGGTGAGGGCGTTGGCGTTCACGCCCGGGTGCTGCGCGGCGGTGTGCTGGGCGGATCCGGCGTGTCCCCATCCGTGGGGCAGGCTGACGACGCCCGGCATGATGCGGTCGTTGGGCTCGATGGGCACGACCAGGTCGCCGGTGGCGGAGACGACCCGTGCGTGGGTGTCCAGTCCCAGCCGGGCCACGTCGTCCGGGTGGATGTGGAGCGTGCACTGGTTGGTTCCGCCCATCAGTGACGGCACGTTGTGCAGCCAGCTGTTGTTGGAGCGTAGCTGGCGTCGGCCGATGAGGAGGGTGGGCGGGGTCGGCGTGGCCAGACGTGCGCGCAGCCGGCCGATCTCCTGGCCCAGTTCGGCGGGGGCGAGCCGGACGAGCCCGGACTCCGTGCTGAGCACTTCGTTCAGCCGGGGTTCGAGGGGTCCGAGGTCGATCCCGTGGGGGTGCTTGCGCAGTTCGGCGAGGGAGAGTCCGTACGGGCCGAGGCGGAGCATGGCATCGAGCATCAGCTCGGGGCCGCTGTCACCGTCGAGAAGGGCGCGGGCCTCGGCGATCTCCATGCCCTCGAAGGGCGAGCCGGGGATCTGCACTCCGGCGCCGAGGAGTTCGCCGAGCACCATCTCGTCGACGCCGGCGGGGTCGGCGTCGGCGCCCTGGCCGGCGGCGATCAGACAGAGCCGGGCCATGATCTCGGCCTCGGACAGCTGACCGGGTTCGAGTGGGAGGACCGGCGGCGAGAAGCGGGTGTAGTTGCGCACGGTGACGGTGAGCAGCAGCAGGTCGTAGTGCGGCATCTGCATCATGCGCGGCGGGGGCAGGATCACATGGGCCCGCCGGGTGGTCTCGTTCAGGTACGGGTCGACGCAGACCATGAAGTCCAGGTCGTCGAGGGCTTGTCCGAGGCGGGGGCCGTTGGGCGCGGACAGGACGAGGTTCCCCGCGACACAGACGAGCGCCTTGACCTGTCCTTCTCCGGGGGTCTCCATCTCGTCGGCGAGGGTCGCGACGGGCAGTTCCCCGAGGGCCTCGGGCAGTCCCCTGACCCGGCTGTGCCAGCGGCCGGAGGTGAAGGGTCGCGGTCCCCAGGGCACTTCGAGGGTGGCGGGGCGGGTGAACATGACGCCGCCGGGCCGGTCGAGGTTGCCGGTGAGGGTGTTGAGGACGTCCACCAGGTACTGGGTGAGGGTGCCGAAGTCGGCGGTGCTGGTGCCCATGCGGGTGTAGACGGCTGCGGTGGGCGCGGCGGCCAGTTCGCGGGCGAGGCGGACGATGGTCTCGCCGGGTACGCCGGTGGCGGCGGACACCGCGTCGGGGGTGAAGGGGGCGGCGTGCGCCCGCAGCTCCTCGATGCCCTCGGTCTCGACGCGAACGGTGGTGAGGTTCTCCGCGAGCAGGGTGTGGACCAGGGCGAACAGCAGCAGGGCATCGGTGCCGGGGCGGACGAAGACGTGCTCGTCGGCGAGGTCGGCCGTGCGGGTGCGGCGCGGGTCGACGACGACGATACGGCCGCCGCGGTTCCGGATGGCCTTCAGCCGGCCGGGGAAGTCCGGGGCGGCGCACAGCGAGCCGTGCGACTCGGCCGGGTTGGCTCCGATGATCAGCAGGTGGTCGGTGCGGTCCAGGTCGGGCACGGAGATCGCCATGGCGTTGCCGAACATCAGCCCGCACGAGACGTGCTTGGGCATCTGGTCGATGGTGCCCGCGCTGTAGAGGTTGGTGGTGCCCAGGGACTGGGAGAGCGGGCCCCGGTAGAAGATGCCGCCCATGGTGTGGAAGGTGGGGTTGCCGAAGTAGGCGGCCACGGCTTGGCGGCCGTGGCGTTCGACGACGCCCGTCAGGCCCTCCTCGACGGCTCGGAACGCCTCGTCCCAGGTGGCCTCGCGCCACTGGTCGCCGGTGCGGATCATCGGCACGCGCAGCCGGTCGGGGTCCTCGTCGATCCGACCCAGGCTGGCGCCCTTGGGGCAGACGTAGCCGCGCGAGAACGGGTCGTCCTTGTCTCCTCGGACGTCGGTGACCCGGTCGTCGGCGTCAAGCTCGATCCGCAGTCCGCAGACGGCGTCACAGACGGGGCATGTGCGGTGCGCGGTTCTCAACGGGACTCCAGGTCGTCGGGGTGGCGGGTCCGTCGCGCCGGCGCGACGGACCGGGCCGTCCGACGATCGCACCGCCCCGGCGCGCGCCGCATCTTCCCGTGTGCGGTCCTGTCCCGCCGTCGGCGCGCCATGGCGTTCCGGGGGGTCTCGAAGGCGCTGCGCAATCAAGGAGATGCCGCGTCGGCGGGCGGGTGCGACGCTGCGAGCCATGGCCGTGGGCCAGGGTCGTCACGCGGCACCGCAGGGGCGGGTGCCCTGTCCCGTGGGGCGGCTTCATCCAAGGCGAAGGAAACCGCGAAGCAATGACAGTCACCGCCGCGAGTGCTCCCGAACGGACCGCCGTCCCGGTGCCCGAGATCGGACTGACCCCGGACGAGGTCGTGGCAAGGGCCGAGGAGCTGGCCCGGGGCCTGATCAGCCGTCAGGCCGAGACGGAGCAGCGCGGCTTCTACGCCGAGGACACCCACGAGGCGTTCCGCAGGGCGGGCTTCTACCGGATCCTCGTGCCGCGACGCTACGGCGGATACGAGTTCGGCGTCGAGACGTTCATGCGCGTGGTCGTCGCGCTGTCCCGGGGCTGCCCTTCGACGGGGTGGATGTACTGCCTGGGCGCGGCACACGCGCACGCGGTGGCGACGCTGTTCGACGAGCGGGCGCAGGCGGAGGTCTTCGCCGGCGGCGACTTCCTGTGCCCCTCCACGGTGGCCCCGAACGGCACGGGCCGGCGCATGCCGGACGGCCGGTGGCAGATCGAGGGCACCTGGCGCTACTGCTCCGGGTCTCCGTACGCCACGCACTTCCTCGGCCACACGCTCGTGGACGACGGCGAGGGTGTGCGCCCGCTGCTGTTCATCGCTCCGCGCGAGACGTTCACCCGGCTGGACGACTGGGGTGCGCAGCTCGGTCTGCGGGGCAGCGGCTCGCACGGTCTGCGGATCGAGGCCGGGGTGATCCCGGACCACTTCACCCTGGACACCCACCTGAGTCAGGTGAACGTGGCCGACGGGACCCCGGGTCGCGCGCTGCACGGCAATCCGATGTACGGCGGCGGGCCACTGAGTTTCATGATCCTGGAGGACGCGGCGCTCGCGGTCGGCATGGCCAAGGGGGCTCTCGACGCGTACGAGGAGCTGATGCGGTCGCGGCAGACGCTGTTCCCGCCTGTCGTGACCCGTTTCGAGGATCCCGATTTCCAGTACTGGTACGGCGAGGCCGCGGGCCTGGTGCACTCCGCGGAGGCCGGGTTGCTGGGCGCGATCCGGATGTGGGACGAGATCGCGGCCCGGAAGGACGTCACTCCCGAGCAGGAGCTGCGGGTCGCCACGGTCTGCCGTGAGGCGGTGCGGATGAGCTGGCGGGCGGTCGAGGGCTATCTCTTCCCGACCGCCGGTTCCAGCGCCGTCCGCAACGGCGAGCGCATGGAGCGGATCTGGCGCGACATGTCCATGCAGCAGAGCCATGCCGGTATCGCGGTCTTCCTGTTCACCGCGGCCAACCGTGAACTCGCCCGTGCTCGTTTCGGCGCCACCGGCGGCCTCTGAGCGCCGGGCCGCCGGGGCCGCACGGCGCGGCGACCGGGGCAGCACACCAGGAGATGCGCCGCGGTGAGCCGGGGCGCGACGATCGGCTCCTCTGGAGCCGATCACCTGATTGCAGACCAGACCCAGCTTTCCACCCCATTCCGGGAAATTTCGAGGAGGTATCCGTGTCGGGCGACAAGACCGGTACTCGCGCGGTGGTACTCGGCGGAAGCATCGCCGGCCTGTTCGCGGCCAGAGTGCTCGCCGATGCCTATGACGACGTGCTCATTGTGGACCGCGACGTCCTGGTCGGGGTGGAGGGGCCGCGCAAGCACTGCCCCCAGAGCCGACACATCAACGGCCTGCTGGCTCGCGGCCAGCTCGCCATGGAGGAGATGTACCCCGGTATCACCGAGGAGATCTTCGCGGACGGCGTTCCCACCGGTGACCTCGCCGGGCACGTGCGCTGGTACTTCAACGGCAAGCGCCTGAAGCCCGAGGTCGCGGGTCTGACCTGTGTGGCGGCGAGCCGTCCCATGCTGGAGAAGCACATCCGCCGGCGCACGGCGGCGCTGCCGGCCGTCTCCTTCCGTGAACAGCACGACATCCTGGGTCTGGTGACGACCGCGGACCGCAGCCGGGTCACCGGCGTCCGCGTCCAGAGCCTGGCCGGGAAGAAGGGCGGCGAGGAGGTCGTCGAGGCCGACCTCGTGGTCGACGCGACCGGCCGTGGCTCGCGTACCCCGGTGTGGCTGGAGGAGCTCGGCTACCCGCGCGTGACCGAGGAGCGCAAGAAGATCGGTCTCGGCTACGTAACCCAGCACTACAAGCTGCTGGAGGACCCGTACGACGGAGACCTGTCCATCAACCCGGTGGCTTCGCCCTCGCTGCCCCGCGGGGCCATCTTCACCAAGACCGACGGCGACCGCGTGGAGCTGACCACGTACGGCCTGCTCGGCGACCACCCGCCCACCGACCAGGAGGGCCTGTACGCCTGGGTGAAGTCGCTGGCGGTCCCGGACATCCACGAGGCGCTCCAGCACGCCGTGCCGCTGGACGAGCCGGTCGCCTTCCGCTTCCCGACGACGCTGCGCCGCCACTACGAGGACTTGGACCGCTTCCCGCTGGGCCTGCTGGTCACCGGCGACGCCGTCACCACCTTCAACCCGGTCTACGCCCAGGGCATGACGGCCGCCGCGCTCGGCGCCCTGACGCTGCGGGACCACCTGCACAGCGGTGCTACCCCGATCCCCGCGCAGTACTTCCGCGATCTCGCCCGCGATGTCATCGACCCGCCGTGGGAGATGACCAACGCCGTCGACCTGACCTTCCCGGGGGTCCAGGGCGAGCGCACCAAGGAGGTCAAGATGGCGCAGACCTTCCTGAAGCTGGTCCAGACGGCGGCCGTCCACGACGGCAAGGTCACCGCCGCGTACATGCGCGGTGCGGGTCTGGTCGACAAGCCCGACGCGATGATGCGTCCGGCGTTCATCGCCCGTGTGCTGTGGAACGTGGTGCGCGCGGCGGTCGCGGACCGGCTCGGCGGCAAGGACGCCACCGCGCATCGCCCGGCGGCGGCCACGTCGGCGCCCAAGGCGTCCTCCCCGTCCCGCGACGACGAGCTCGTCTCGTCGAACTGAGCCGTGCGCGGCCGGTGACGAAGGGAGTGGGTGTGACCGAGACGGCTCAGCTGATCCGGGCGTACGCCGTGACCGGCGACCTCGATGTGCCGGCGCTGCGTGTCGCCTGGCGCGCGGTCGCCGGGAGGTACCACGTCCAGGACGGCGACGCCGCGGGGCAGGACGGGGGCGCCCGCTGGTTCACGTGGCTCGGTGAGGTCACGGACCCCGGTCCGTGGCAGGCTGCCGAGCGTCTGTGGGCCGATCCCGCGCTCCTCGCCTTTCCCGCGGGACAAGGCCCGGCGGCGCACCTGGTGGTGGCGCGTCCCGCTGCCGGGGGGCACCTCCTGCTGCTGGCCGTGAACCGGTCGTTCGCCGCCGGGGGCCATCGGCTCGCCTCCCTGGTCGAGGACCTGGGGGCCGCGTACTCGGCGACGGCCGGGACCGAGGAGGATCCGGCTCTCGCCGTCTTCGAGCGGGGTACCGGCCCGTCCGGGGCCGTCGAAGCCCTGGCTTCGGCCGTGGGCGCGCTCCCGAGCGACGTCCTGCTGGCCGCCTACTGCTGCCTGATCGCACGTCACCGCGACACCAGGCGACCGGTCGTGGCCGTGCGGGGCACGGACGGCGACCGGACCGCGGTCGGCGTGGATCTGTCCGGCGACCCGTCCTTCCGCGAACTGGTGGGACGGATCGCGGTACCGGCTCACACACCGGAACCGGAGACCTCCGCGGACGCCGCGTTCGTCGTGGAGGGCCCGGCCGAACCCGTGCTGCGGCTGGCCGGCGCGCGGGTGCGCCGGCTGCGGGCCGGCGGGGCCCTGCCCGACACGGACCTCACCCTCACGGTGCGCGACGGCGCACCCCGCTCCACGGCCTTCCTGGAGTACCGAACCGTTCCCTTCGACGCGTCGGCCGCCCGCGGTCTGCTCGGCCAGCTCCGCACCCTGCTGGACGCGGCGCTGGCCGACCCCGGGGCGCAGGTGTCCGCGCTCCCGCTGGAGACCTCCGGGGAACTCCGGGCGGCTGTGGCCGAGGCCGACCTGACCGGGGCCGGAGCGGGAAGCGGGCGGCCCGTGCATGAGCGGGTCCGTGCCGCGGCCTTCGCCTCGCCCGGTACCCCGGCGGTGGACGGCCCCCACGGCGCTGTCGGCTATGGCGAGTTGTGCGCCCGAGCCGAGCGGATCACGGACGCGCTGCGCGCTGCCGGGGTCGGAGAGGGCAAGTCGGTGGCGCTGCGGCTGCCGAACGGCCCCGACCAGGCCGCGGCGCTGCTCGGCGTCCTCGGCGCCGGAGCCCACGCGGTGGGCCTGGCCGCCCGGGACTCCGGGGAGCGGGTCAAGGCGGTACTCGCCGGGCTGCGTCCGCACTGTCTGGTGGTGGCCGGGGAGCAGGCGGCCACCGCGCCGCTGACGACCTGGTACCGCGTCGAACTGAGCGGCCGGGTCCTCGACCTCGATTCCCTCGCCCTGCCGGAGGCCGATGCCCCGCCGATCTCGGCGGACGCGCTTCCGGCGGACCCGCCGACCGGCCCGGACTCCCCCGCCCGGGCCCTGCCCGGCGCGGGCGGCGCCTGCACGCCGCCCGCGCCGGGCCTCTCCACGGCGACCGCGGACCGGTGGGCGTACATCGCCTACACGTCCGGCTCGACCGGGGCGCCCAAGGGCATTCCGCAGACTCACCGGACCTTCGCCCAGTTCGTCGACTGGTTCACCGGGGCCTTCGGCATCGGGCCCGGGTCCCGCGTGGCGCAGTGGGCCCAGCCCGGTTACGACGCCGCGCTGGTCGAGCTGTTCGCGGCGCTGACCACGGGCGCCACGCTCTGCCCGGTCCCGGACCGGCTCCGGGCCCACCCGGAGAGGCTGGCCGGCTGGCTGGAGTCGGAGCGGATCACGCACTTCCAGACAGTGCCGAGCTTCGCCCGCGAACTGCTCGCCGCGCTCGGCACCTCGGGGGCGTCTCTCCCCTCGCTGAGCCATTTCCTGCTTGCCGGCGAGGCATTGCACGGGGAGCTCGCCGACACCCTGCGCGCCGCACTGCCTGGTGCCCGGCTGGTCAACCTGTACGGCGCCACCGAGACCGTGCTGGCAACCTGGCACGAGGTCGGCGGGCCGTCCGGCGCCGGAACCGTCCCGGTCGGACGTCCGGTGCCGGGCCGTCAGGTGGTCGTCCTCGACGAGCACGACCGGCCCTGCCCCACGGGGGTCACCGGCCGCATCGTGGTGTGCGGTCCGTACGTCACCCCCGGCTACGTCGGCGCCGACCGGCCCGACGAGACGTTCCGCCCCGTGGCCGGGCCCGCCGGGTCCGGACTCGTCGGCGGGGGCTGCTACCGCGGCGGGGACCTGGGACGCAGGCGCTGGGACGGACTGCTGGAGTTCCGGGGCCGGTCGGACTCGCTGGTCAAGATCCTCGGCGCCCGTGTGGAACTCACCGACATCGAGGCCGCGCTCGCCACCGATCCCTCGGTGGCCACGTGTGCCGTCGTCGCCCGGACAGCCGCGGACGGGCTGGTGGAACGGCTGGTGGCGTACGTGGTGCCGCGTGGCGGCCCGTCCGACGCGCCGGCCGACGACTCGGCCGCCTGGCGTTCGACGCTGCGCGGCTGGTTCGGCCGGGCCCTGCCAGCGGTGTCGTTCGTGACGCTCGCGCGCCTGCCCCACAACACCGGCGGAAAGGTCGACCGTCGTGCGCTGGCGAACCTCGCGGCAGCCCCGCGATGAGCGCCCTCCGGCGCCCGCCGCGCGCCGGCTTCCTACCTGTATACGTATCCAATCCATGATGGGGTGAATGTCGTGACCATGCTCGAAACCGACTTCTCGGTCGACTCCGACGGGTCGAGCGTCAGCTTCGACGGCGAGAACCTCGACATCCCGGCGGTACGCCGGGTCGCCGAGGACCTCGCCCAGGTCGCCGTGGCTCCCGAGGCCCTGGCCAAGGCCGCGCGGAGCCGCGCGCAGTTCGAGAAGATCATCCACGACGGCGCCCCCGTCTACGGCGTCACCACCGGCTACGGCGAGATGATCTACATGCTCGTCGACCCGTCCAAGGAGGTGGAGCTCCAGACCAACCTGGTGCGCAGCCACAGCTCCGGGGTGGGCCCGGTCTTCGCCCAGGACGAGGCCCGTGCCGTCGTCGCCGCCCGCCTCAACGCCCTCTCCAAGGGCTACTCGGCGGTCCGGCCCGAGCTCCTCGAGCGCCTGGCCCTCTACCTCAACCTGGGCATCACCCCCGCCATCCCGGAGATCGGCTCGCTGGGCGCCAGCGGCGACCTCGCCCCGCTCTCGCACATCGCGAGCACGCTGATCGGCGAGGGGTACGTCCTCCAGGACGGCAAGCGGGTGCCGACGGGGCAGGTGCTGCGCGAGAAGGGCATCGAGCCGCTGCAGCTCCGCTTCAAGGAGGGCCTCGCCCTCATCAACGGCACCTCGGCCATGACCGGCCTCGGCTCCCTCGTCGTGGGCCGCGCCCTGGACCAGGTGCGCCAGGCGGAGATCGGCACCGCGCTCGTCCTGGAGGTGCTGCGCGGATCGACCAGCCCGTTCCAGGCCGAGGGCCACGACATCGCACGCCCGCACCAGGGCCAGATCGACACCGCGGCCAACATGCGCGCACTGCTGGCCGGCAGCGGCCTGGTCCTCGACCACGCGGAGCTGCGCCACCAGGCCGAGGAGCAGCGCGGTGGCGGCGACGTCTCGCGTACGGAGGTCTACCTCCAGAAGGCGTACACGCTGCGCGCCATCCCTCAGGTGGTCGGTGCCGTCCGCGACACCCTCTACCACGCCGTGGACAAGCTCCAGACCGAGCTGAACTCCTCCAACGACAACCCGCTCTTCTTCGACGGCAAGGAGGTGTTCCACGGCGCGAACTTCCACGGCCAGCCGATCGCCTTCGCGATGGACTTCGTCGTCCTGGCCCTCACCCAGCTCGGCGTCTTCTCCGAGCGCCGGACCAACCGCCTGCTCAACCGACACCTCAGCGACGGCCTGCCGGAGTTCCTCGTCGCCGGAGAGCCGGGGCTCAACAGCGGTTTCGCCGGTGCCCAGTACCCGGCGACCGCGCTGGTCGCCGAGAACCGCACCATCGGCCCCGCCTCCACGCAGTCCGTCCCGTCCAACGGAGACAACCAGGACGTGGTCAGCATGGGCCTGATCGCCGCCCGCAACGCCCGGCGCGTGCTGTCCAACAACACCCGCATCCTCGCCGTCGAGTTCCTGGCCGCCGCCCAGGCCGTCGACCTGTCCGGCCGGCTCGACAAGCTCAGCCCGACCGGCCGCGCGACCTACGACAAGATCCGTTCGCTGGTCCCGACCCTCGACCGCGACCGGTACATGTCCGACGACATCGAGCTGGTGGCCGCCGCGCTCTCTCGCGGCGAGTTCCTCGAAGCCGCCGCGCAGACCGACACCGTGCTGGTCTGAGGCCGGCCCTTCGACCCGACCCCTTCCGGCGGGGCCGCCCCCGTGGCGCCCCGCCGGAAGTGACGCCCGACCCCCACGAGACCTGGGACGAACCGATGAGTATTCCGCTCTCCTTCAACCAAGAGTTCCTGTGCATGTTCGACCAGGGTGACGAGGAGGGCCCCTTCGGGCCCCTCTACAACATCGTCGGCGGCTGGCGGCTCACCGGAAAGATCGACACGGCAGCGCTTCAGGAGGCGCTGAACGACGTCGTGGCCCGCCACGAGGCGCTGCGCACCACCGTCGTGCGCACCCCGGGCGAGCAGCGCCAGGAGATCCTGCCGCCCTCCGCGGTGTCCCTGACCGTCCGGGACATCCCCGAGCCGGACCCGGCGGTTCGCGACCGCCGGGCCGAGGAGCTGCTGATCGAGCTGGAGGGCGGGCGGTACGGCGTCACCGAGCTGCCGCTGCTGCGCGCGGTGGTGGGACGGTTCGACGAGGAGGACGCGGTCCTGATCCTGGTGGTGCACCACACGGCGGCCGACGAGGTCTCCATGCAGCTCATCATCCGCGACCTCGGAGTGCTGTACGCCCGGCGTCGCGGGCAGGAGACCGCGGAGCTGCCGGCGGCGACCCCGTTCCGCGACTTCGCCGCCTGGGAGCGGGAGCGCTACGCCCCGACCGCCGAGGTGAAGGCCCGCGCCTACTGGCGCGAGCAGCTCGAGGGGGCCACCATCACCGGTGTTCCGAGCGACCACCTGAAGTCCGCCGGCGTTCCGAAGACGACGTCCGTGCACCGCTTCACGGTCGACGCGGAGCTGACCTCCGCGGCGCTCGCGGTGGCGAAGGAGACCCGCAGTTCGGCCTTCATGGTGCTGCTCGCGGCGTACAAGGTCTTCCTCAACGAGCGGTTCGGCGCCACCGATGTGGCCGTACCGACGATGGCCTCCGGCCGTGGCCCGGCCCGGTTCCAGAACACCGTCGGCGCGTTCTTCAACTTCGTCCCGCTGCGCACCGACCTGTCCGGCGCGGCGACCTTCCGCGAGGTGGTGCTGCGCACCCGCGCCACCTGCCTGAAGGCGTACGGGAACTTCCTGCCGTTCGGCCAGGTGGTGGCCGAGGCGCCCGCCTCGGCAGCCTCGTTCGCCGCGGACGATCTCGGGGTGGTGGCCTTCCAGGTGTTCCAGTTCCCGGCACTGGAGGGTGTGGAGGCCGGTGACCTGCGGATATCCGAGATCCGCCGCCGGATGCTGTCACAGGACGTGTCCACCGACATCCCGGACGGCGTGATGTTCCAGCTGGACATCGACCCCCTGTCCGGGGAGATGCTCGGCCATCTGGGCTTCAACACCAACCTGTTCCACGAGGCGACGATGCGGGAGTTCGCCGCCGGTTTCGTCCGGGTCCTGACCCGCACGATCACGACGCCCGACACCCCGCTGGAACTGGCTTCCTGACCTCTCGGAACCGGTCCCCCGTCCGCCCGCGTTCCCTCCGGGGAGCGCGGGCGGAACCGTGTCCGCTCGGAGGCTGTCGGGTGGCCTCCGACCGACAGGCTCTCAGCCGTCCGCCAGGGAACCGCGGACCCGGGCGCGCAGCTCGTCGAACGAGGCGAGATCCGGCACCGTCCAGCCGTCCAGGTCGTACTCGGACAGACACTCGTCCACGAATGCCTTGTAGCCGTCGACGTGGCCCGAGGTCATCTGGGAGAAGAGCAGCTCCACCCGGGAGTTCTCGTGGTTGCCGGCGTAGTTGCGCTCGTACAGCTCGTGCCGGCCGCCGAACTCGGTGCCGACCGCGTCCCACAGGAGCTTCATCACCTTGACGCGGTCCACGGCCTCCACTCCGCCCGATCCGCGCAGGAACTTGTCGAGGTACGGCCGCACCTCGGGGTTCTTGAAGTCCTCGGCGCCGGAGTTGACGTAGATCAGGCCGCTGGCGACGTCCTGCTGCACGATCTCCTTGATCCGCGGGTAGCCGATCTGCATGAACCAGCGGTATGCCATCCCGTACTGCGGATTGGGCAGCAGCGCCCCGTTCTTCCACTCGACGGGGTTGCGGGCGGCGGCGTCGGACAGGCCCCAGAAGAGGTTGCGCCAGGCGAGGACCTCGCCGACGCGGCTCTGGACCCCGCGGAAGTCCTTGGTACCGGTGATCTCCAGGGCCTTGATCAGCAGGCCGGCGATGAACTCCAGTTTGACGGCGAGGCGCGTGCAGCCGTGGAAGGTGAAGCGCTCGACGAAGCCGGACCGGCCGGGGAACATCTGCACCTTGCCCAGGTGGCCGTAAACGAAGACGTTCTCCCAAGGGATCAGGACCTTGTCGAGGACGAGGATGGTGTCGTTCTCGTCCAGCCGCGACGACAAGGGGTAGTCGAACGGGCTGCCCATGGCCGCGGCGGTCGCGGTGTAGGAGGGGCGGCAGATCAGCTTCATGCCCGGCGCGTCCATGGGAACGGTGGCGACCAGGGCGAACTCCCGCTTCTTGACCGGCAGGCCGAAGTGGGCGATGAAGTTGTAGTGGGACAGGGCGGAGCCGGTGGCGACCACCTTGGCCCCGCTGACCACGAGACCCGCGTCCGTCTCCTTCTCGACGTGGATGAAGACGTCCTCGACCTCGTCCGGCGCCCGGTCACGGTCGACCGGCGGGTGGACGATGGCGTGGTTCCAGAAGAGGACCTTCTCCTGCGACTCCCGGTACCAACGACGGGCGTTCTCCTCGTACGGGGCGTAGTAGTCGGCGTTGGCGCCGAGCGTGCCCAGGAACGACGCCTTGTAGTCGGGGCTGCGCCCCATCCATCCGTAGCCCATCCGAGCCCACGCCGCGATGGCCTTCTGGTCGGCGACCAGGTCCTCGACGCTGCGCGGGGTGGTGAAGAAGCTGTGGGTGTACCCGTCGCTTCCGGTGTCGGTCGGTTTCGTGAGGATTCCACGCTGGGCCGGGTCGTGCAGAGCGTCGTACATCCGCGCCGTCATGCGGATCGGATTTCTGAATGCGGGATGGGTGGTCACATCCTTGACCCGCTCGCCGTAGAGGTATATCTCCCGGCCGTCCCGCAGACTCTCGATGTATTCATCACCCGTCAGCGGGCGGGTTTTACGCCGCCCTTCGGCGGGGCCGGCGGGGATATCCTGACGATCGGTCATCGGATTTCTTCCCTCTTCCACGAGGCGCTTTCGAAGACATGCTGCGCGCCTTATGGTCGCAGCCTGGCCCTGGTCAGGGCTTCTTCCAGGATGCGGCTTCAGACGTCACCCAGGCTCTCGTCACCGATCGCGCAATCCTGAAGATGCAGGCCGTCCCAAGCGGCTGGAAGGGTCGTCTCCACGTATCGCGGACGACCAATTTCCGGCGTCCGGAGATGGGACGTCTTTTGGAGGATATGGTGCTGACGACGACCGATGTTCCTACGCGGGAACAGCTTGTTCGTCGAGTGTCCGAACTGGTGCCGCAGCTTCGGGAGAACGCGGCCTGGTCGGAGCAGAACCGGCGTATTCACGACGACTCGATCGATGCCCTGGCGGACGCCGGAATCTTCCGGATGCGGGTGCCCGCCCGCTTCGGCGGCTACGAGGCCGACGCGCGCACGCTCGTCGACGTGGCGGCCGAGATCGGCCGCGCCGACGGCTCCACCGGTTGGACCGCCTCGGTGTACTGGATCCCGACCTGGATGGCCGGCCTGTTCCCGGACCACGTCCAGGACGAGGTCTTCGCCACCCCGGACGTCCGGATCTGCGGCACCCTGAGCCCGAGCGCGATGGCCACCCCCACCGAGGGCGGCGTCGTCGTCAACGGCAAGTGGGGCTTCATCAGCGGCGCTCTGCACGCCCACTGGCAGGTCGTCGTCGCCGTCCAGATCGCTCCGGACAGCGAGCCGATGCCGGTCATGGCGCTCGTGCCGCTCTCGGACCTCCAGATCGTCGACGACTGGAACACCTCCGGCCTCAAGGGCACGGGCAGCGTGACCACCGTCGCCGAGAACGTCTTCGTGCCGGCCGACCGTGTCCTGCCGCTGGGCGTGATCATGCAGGGCCAGGGCGGTGTCTCGCAGGCGAACGCCGAGTCCGCGATCCACCGTGCCCCGCTGCTGCCGGTCGCCTCGGCCTCGTCGGTCGGCGCGGTGCTCGGCATGGCCCGCGCGGCCAGGGACACCTTCCTGGAGCGGCTGCCCGAGCGGAAGATCACGTACACGAACTACACGAGCCAGGCCGAGGCCCCGCTCACCCACCACCAGGTCGCGAACGCCACGCTCAAGATCGACCAGGCCGAGTTCCACGCCCACCGCCTCGCGGACCTCGTCGACGCGAAGTCCGCGCAGAACGCGCCGTGGAGCCTGGAGGAGCGGGCGCGCGCCCGTGCCGACATGGGCGCGGTGATCCGGCTGGCCAAGGAGGCCGTGGACATCCTCGCCTCGGCGAGCGGCGGTTCCTCCGTCTACAGCGAGGTAGCGATCCAGCGCATCGCCCGGGACATCCAGGCCGTCAGCCTGCACGCCCTGATGCACCCCGACACCAACACCGAGTTGTACGGGCGGGTCCTGTGCGGACTCGAGCCCAACACGCTCTACGTCTGATCCGACCGGTCCACGCACACAAGGGGAACCAGCATGAACGCAGCACCCTCGGCCGCGCCCGGCGCCGCCGTCTCCGACGCGGACAAGGCGGCCGTCGCCGCGCTGCCCGGCCGGATCGTCGAGGCATGGGCCACGCACGACGCGGCGGCCTTCGCCCAGGTGTTCACGGCCGACGGCACGATGATCCTGCCGGGCGTCTACCGCAGTGGTCGCGCGGACATCGAGACCTTCATGTCCGGGGCGTTCCAGGGCCCGTACAAGGGCACCCAGGTAACGGGCACTCCGCTGGCGCTGAAGTTCCTCGGCGCGGACGTCGCCCTGGTGATCACCGAGGGCGGTGTCCTGGCTCCGGGCGAGTCCGCCGTCGCCGCCGAGCGTGCCGTGCGCGCCACCTGGGTGGCGGCCAAGGAGGACGGTACCTGGCGGCTCGCCGCCTACCAGAACAGCCCGCGCGACATGTCCTGATCCACCCGTGGCGGTGTCCTTCGAACCGACGCCGCCACGGCGGCACACCGAGAGCGGCTCCCTCCGCACAGCGGAGGGAGCCGCTCTTCGACGTGTCGGGTTCAGCGGGCGCCGGCACCAGCCGGCACGGGAGCGGTCAGGCGCACCGGCAGCGCTCGGTGGCCGTTCATGATGAAGGTCGGCAGCGGCTGCAGTTCGTCGGCCGACACCGCCAGTGAGAGGTCGGGGAAGCGCTCGAAGAGGGTGGACAGTCCCACGGTGGCCACCAGACGGGCGACACCCGCGCCCAGGCAGTAGTGGGGGCCGTGACCGAACGACAGGTGTTCCTTGTCGGCGCGGGTGATGTCGAACGCGTCGGCGTCGTCCCCGTGCAGCTTCGGGTCGCGGCCGACGCCGCTGTAGTTGACGAGGATGGGCTCGCCCTGAGGGATCGTCACCCCGTCCAGCTCGATGTCCTCGACGGCGTACCGCAGCGGCAGGTGTGCCAGCGGCGACTCGACGCGCAGGGTCTCGTCGATCACGTCGTCCCACGAGGCGCGGCCGGACCGGACGAGTTCGAGCTGCTCGGGGTGGGTGAGCAGGGCGGTGATGGCGTTGTCGAAGAAGTTGATGGTGGTCTCGGAGCCGGCGCCGAGGATGGCGAAGATGGTGTCGCACAGTTCGGCTTCCGACAGCCGGGAGCCGTCCTCGTCGCGGGCCGCGATCAGGTCGCTGGTGATGTCCTCGCCCGGCTCGGCGCGCTTCTGCGCGACCAGTTCCTCCATGGCACCACGCCAGTTGAGGAGGACGGCCTGGGCCTGCTCGGGGGTGACGGTGGTGTCCACCATCATGTCGATGACCTTGGCGGTGGCGACGCGCGCGCCCTCGGACATGCCGATCAGCTCGGCGACGAGCATGGCGGGCAGCGGGTAGGCGAAGCGCTCGCGCAGGTCGACGACCTCACCCGGCGCGGCGGTCTCCAGGGCGTCGAGTAGCCCGTTGGTGAGGCCCTCGATGAGCGGGCGGACGGCCTGGGTGCGGCGGGGGGTGAAGGCTTTGCCGACGAGGCGCCGCAGCCGGATGTGGTCCTTGCCGTAGGCGGTGACCATGTTGTCCATGGCCACCCAGCTGATCATCTCCCAGTCGGGGCGGACGCGGCCCTCGACGAAGTCCGGCCAGTGGTTGCGGGCGCTCTTGGTGACGTTGGGGTCGGTCAGGATCCTGCGGACGGTCGCGTAGTCGTTGACGGACCACGCGTGGACGCCGCCGGGGAGTTCCACCCGCACAGCCGGCCCCTGGGCGCGCAGGTCCGCGGCCTCGGAGTGGATGTCCCGGCCCGTGGTGTCGAGGGTGTGTGCGACGGGGCATTTCTGCGACATGGGTTCTCCCGCGAAGACGTTTTCGGTGGTGGGACGGGCCGGGACGGGCGTCATGGCCGGCCGGAGAGCGGAGAAGCCGGCCGGTGCGTACCGGCCGGCGTATGCCCGGGGTTCACGGGACGGGGGCCGGACGGGGCCCGGTCCCGTCGTGCTCCAGGAGGAGGTACGGGTCGTCCATCTCGTACCAGCCGAGGCCGGGCGGGCAACGGTCGTAGCCGAGCAGCCGGCGCACTTCCTCGGGATAGGCCAGGACGGACTCCCGCGGCACGGCGAGGTACTGGTTCTCCTCCTGACGGAGGTTGCCGAGGTCCAGGGCGATGGTCAGGCCCGTGCGCGGGGTGTCCGTGGTGTTGGCCCCACCGCCGTGGTAGACGCCGCCGAGCCAGATCAGGCCGGAACCGGCCCGCATCTCGGTGGGAATGGCCTCCTCGGCGTGCGGGGGGCGCTCGTCGTCCCAGTGGTGGCTGCCGGGGATCACCAGGGTGCCGCCGTTGTCGGCGGTGAAGTCGCTCATGGCCAGCATCAGCTGCACCCGGCTGGTGGGGCCGGGGTGGCGGCGCAGATGGAGCGCGTCGTCCCGGTGCAGGGGCTGCTTCCCCTGGCCCTGGTGGATCTGGATGGCCTGGGTGCCGCTGATCTGGACGGTCGGAACGAGGGCGGTGCGGGACCGGCCGATCCAGACGTGGACCGGCTGCTGCATGATCCGGCGGGCGGAGCCCAGGAACAGCGGGTGCGTCACCACCGGGGTGAGCCGGTCGGTCCGGGCGAAGACGGAGGAGACCCGCCGGGTGCGGGTGCCGTTGTACCAGTCGCCGCTGTAGTCGCGGGCCTCCAGAGCGGGACTCAGGTCCTCCCACAACGCCTTGAGGGTGTCGGCGTCGGCGAGGTCCTCGACGACCAGTGCTCCGTCGCGTTCGAGGATCTCGACGGCCTCGTCGAGGCCGCTGTCGGGCGCGACCCGTCGAAGACCAGCCGTCACGGCGTCACCCGGGCGTCGCCGGAGTCGGCCTCGACGAGGCGGATCAGGGACTCGAGGCTCGGGTCCTCCTCGAAGATGTCCCCGACCTCGATCTCGACGCCGAGCTCCTCCTCGATCCGGATCACGAGGCGGGTGGCAGAGATGGACTCTCCGCCGGACTCGAAGAAGGTGGCACCCGAGCCATGCTGGGACGCCTCTCCGAGCACCTCGGCCCAGATCTTCCCCACGGTCTCCGCCGTCGTCGCCACATCCGTGCTCATTCGCTGCTCTCCCTCTCCCGTCGGGCCGCCCACCAGGGCGGTGCCGTGGCAGCTTCACACCCGCGTCGGGGAGGGGGCATCTCCTGGATTGCGGGACCCGGTGGCGTCGAGCAGGGCGGCCCGCCCGCGGTTGCCCTGGAGCAGCAGTGCGCCGACGGTGACCGAGCCGGTGTCGCTGCCGTCCCTCAACTCGGCTGCGGCCAGGGTGAGATCGGCGGCGACGCGCTCCACGGCGGCGGCCACCGCCGGGGCGTTGTGGGTGAGGATGTCGCTCCACAGGCCGGGGTCCGAGGCGGCGATCCTGGTCGTGTCGCGCAGTCCGCCGCCCGCGAGGGCGAGAACCTCGGGGCTGGTTCCGGCGAGCTGTGCGGCGAGTACGGCGGCCACCAGCATCGGGGTGTGGGAGACGGTGGCGACGGCCTCGTCGTGGGCGCCGGGCGTCATCCGGTGCGGGATGCCGCCGCACAGGGCGACGAGTTCCTCGACGGAGGCCACGGCCTCGGCCGGAGCGGTGGGGCCGGGGCACAGGATCCACGGCCGCCCGTCGAAGAGGGCGGGGTCCGCGGCGGCCGGGCCGGACAGCTCGCGTCCGGCCATCGGGTGTCCGGGGACGTATCCGCGCAGGTCGCAGCCGCGCAGTTCGGCCTCCTCCCAGATCAGTGCCTTGGCTCCGGCCATATCGGTGTAGGAGCGGCCCAGACCGCGGGCCTGGGCCTCGTAGAGCGTGTCCACGACGGCGGACGGCGGGGTGGCGACGACGACGAGGTCGGCGGGCGGGGCGTCGGGGGCCAGCGGGGTGCCGGCCCCCCGGCCGGCCGCCAGCGCCACCGCCGTGGGGTCGAGGTCGGCGAGGGCGACGGCGATGCCGGCGCGGGTCAGGCGCAGAGCGACGGAGGTGCCGATCAGACCGCAGCCGATCACGGTGACGCTGTGCAGGCGGGGGCTGGTCATGGTCTCTCCTGGTGGGCTTCTGCTCTGTGCGGTGGTCTGGGTCCGGGGTCGAGTCCGGCGGGCGGGGGCTCCGGGTACGGGGCCGTGGGCCCGGCGGTACGGGGGGCGGGTCAGTCGCAGCACGGGTCGGCGAACTGTCCGGGGGTCCGGCCCTCTCCGGCGGGGCCGCGGTATGCCTGGGCGATGTCGAGCCAGCGGTCGGCCTCGTCGCCGGTGGCGGTCAGGGCGAGGTCGTCGCGGTGGCGGCGTCGGGTCACCAGGAGACAGAAGTCGTGCACGGGGCCGGCGATCCGCTGCGTGGCGTCCTCGGGGCCGAAGGTGAGCACCTCGCCGACGGGGGTGGTGAGCTCGAAGCGGAACGGCTCCTCGGGCGGTGTCAGGCCGTGGGAGAGGTAGCCGAAGTCCCGGGTGAGGACCGCGAACCGTGCCAGGTGACGGAGTCGTCCGGTCGGTTCGCGGCGCACCCCGAGGGCGTCGGCGATGTCCTGTCCGTGGCCGAAGAGCTCCATGATTCCGGCGGAGGCGAGCACGGCCGGCGGCAGCGGGTTGACGAGCCACGGCACCACCGTGTTCTCCGGGACGGCGGCCAGTGCCTCGACGGAGGCGTCGCCTTCGCTGCGGAAGCGGGCGAGCAGTTCGCCCGGCGGGAAGCCGTTGAACTGCTGGAGGGCGGCGTTGACGGCTCCGTCGAAGTTCTGGGATGCCTTCGCGGCGATGCCCTTGAAGGTGTCCGGGTCGGCCGCCGCCGTCTTGGCGAGGCGGAAGATGAAGGTCAGGTGGGCGACCTGGTCCGCGACGGTCCAGCCGGGCGCCGGAGTGGGCTTGCTCCAGTCGGCCTCGTCGATGTCCCGGACGAGGGTCTCGACCTCGTCGATGTCGGCGGCAAGTGCCTTGAGTACGTCGTTGAGGGTGTCCATGTCCTGCTCACTCCTGGGGGTCGGGCCGGGTGGCGAAGTTGGTTTTCTGATGCAACTCACTGGAGCTACTGAGTCCTTTGATGCAACTCACTGGTCATGCGTCGGCGAGCTGCTTCTTCCGCAGCAGCGGAAGGACGGCGTTGCGGCCGCTCTTGTAGCCCGTGGGGGCCGGTGCGCCGTAGGTGACGGCGATTCCCTTGGCCTGCGCCGCGGCCACGATGTGCGGGACGGCGCGCTCGGCGAGGGCGGCGATGGTCATGGCCGGGTTGACGGTGAGGGCGCCGGGGACGGCCGAGCCGTCGGTGACGAAGATGCCGGAGTGACCGCGCAGTTCGTTGGTGTCGTCGAGGGCGGAGGTGTTCGGGTCGTCGCCCATGCGGCAGGAGGCCAGGGGGTGCACGGTGTAGGCGCCGACGAGGTCGTTGGTCCACGGCATCACCTTGGCGAGGCCGTCCTTCTCCAGGATCTCCTTCACGTCGGCGTCTGCCTGGTTCCAGCCGTGCCAGGTGTTGTCGGTGGGCTTGTAGGAGAGGTTGCCGCGGCCGAGCAGCTGCTGGGAGATGCGGTGGGCGTTGCCGGTGGCCGGCGGCGGGCCGAAGACGCCCTCGTTGTCGTCCTCGGTCATGCAGAAGATGGTCAGCCAGGACTTCCAGTTCTTGAGGATCTCCTTCTTCTCCTTGCCGAACCAGGTCGGACCGGAGGCGTCGGGCGCTTGGGCGAGGATCGTGCCGAGGCCGGGCGGGAAGTAGAGCTGTTCCAGGGAGTAGCGGGAGTATTCGGGCAGGGAACCGTCGAGCTTGTCCCAGCTCGCGACGGTCGGCCCCTTGCCGATGGCGTTGGCTCCGTAGGGAAGCTGACCGTCACCACGGCTCAGGCCGAGGATCTCGGCGACCTTGTCCTCGTTGAGGATGGCGGTGTTGAGGCGTTCCCCGTTGCCGGAGAAGTAGCGGCCGACCGCGTGGGGCATCGTGCCCAGGTGGGCCTCGCTCCGCTGCAGGATGACCGGGGTGGCGGCGGCGCCGGCGGCCATCACGACGATCTTGGCCTCGATCACGCCGGAGCCGCTCTGCAGGCGGTAGTCCTCGTCGTCGACGATGTTGTAGTGGACCCGGTAGTCACCCTCGGGGGTCCGCTCCAGGTACTGCACCTCGTGCAGCGGGCGGATCTCCGCGCCGTGGGCGAGCGCGCCGGGAAGGTAGTTGACGGTCAGCGACTGCTTCGCCTCGAAGCGGCAGCCCGCCATCATGAAGTTGCAGTTGACACACTTGGAGTTGTCGATGGCCGCGGCGAGCGGGTTGGCGGTGCGGCCGGCGTGGTCACAGGCCGCGCCCCACAGTCCGCCGGCGTAGGAGGCGTCGTTCCATTCCTGCTTGCTGACCGAGAGGGACTCCTCGATCCGGTCGTACCAGGGGTCGAGGGTCTCGCGGCTGACGGACTTCGGCCACATCCGGCGGCCGATGCTGCCGTGCCGGTCGAAGACGAACTTGGGGGCCCGGGGCATGGCCGCAAAGTAGACGACGCTTCCGCCGCCGACACAGTTGCCGCCCAGGACGCTCATGCCGTCACCGACGACGAAGTCGAAGATCCGGGTGTAGGAGGAGCCGAGCTGGTAGTCGTGCTCGAACTCGTCGTTCTTCAGCCAGGGCCCTCGCTCCAGCACGGTGACCTTGGCGCCGCCGGCGGCCAGGTGGTAGGCGGCGATCGCGCCGCCGAACCCGCTGCCGATGACCAGGACGTCGGTCCTCTCGATCGTGTCACTCATGCTGGGCTCCCGGAGGGGGTCGTGTCGGGGTGGAGGTCGGCGAGCTGTCGGCCGTAGCCGAAGTCCTGGAAGCGCCACAGTCCGTCGGCGTCCGGGGCGGTGATGCCCATCGCCGTCAGGCCGGCGTGGCCTTCCTCGAGGGCTTCGTCGGTGTGCAGGTGGGCGGCGGAGTCGTAGGCCATGTTGCAGAAGAGGGAGAGCAGGACCCAGAAGTCCTTCTCCGGGTGCCCAGGGGTCGTCAGTTCCTCGATGAGTCGGACACGGTCGTCGTAGTCCAGGGACACGAACGGCGGGACGGTCTCGTCGAGCGTGAGGCCGGCCTTCTCGGCGAAGGCCCTGGCGTGCTCGTTGACCTGGCTCGCCAGGTCCTCGAGCCCGTCGTGGATGCCGGTGGCGTCCCAGCGGAGCAGGTCGAGGGCGCCGCAGCTGACCGCACCGCCGCCGGTACTGACGCCGGCGATCGCCCGGTCCCCGGGCCACCGCTTCTCACCCGGGACGATGGTGTCGGCGTATGCCTCCAGGGTGAAGGTGGCGTCCGCTGCGATGTCGACCTTGCGGATGGGGATCCTTCTGATCCTTCTCACAACAGACAACTCATCCTCCGGTTGCTTGGTGGGACCTTGCTGCTGGCGATGAGAAGAACGTAGAACTGCTGAGTTCTTTCAAACAACCAACGAATGCGGCGTTCACCGAACGCGAGTCGCACGACGAGACCAGGCGAAGTCGAAGCATCTCCCGCACCTGACCCCGTAAAAAAACGGTCGACCGGTTATATTTCTGTGTGCGTGTCACGTTCCGCAGTTCCCAGTGCCTTCTGTGGATACCAAGCGGAGCGCAGTAACGGCCCGTATCCGGCCCAGGGGGGTGGAGATGGAAAGTACGGACAAGCGCCTGGAACTGCCCACGAACTTCACTCACCGGGTCCACATAGAGGCACTGCTTCCGGCGGATTCCCCCCGGCTGAACGGTGTCGACGAGAGCCATGTGCGGCGCCTCGCCGACACCTACGCCTCGCTTCCGCCGATCCTCGTCCACCGCCCGACGATGCGTGTCATCGACGGCTCCCACCGGGTGGCCGCCGCCGTACTGGCCGGCCGGGACAGCGTCGAGGCGCACTACTTCGACGGCCCGGAGGAGGACGCCTTCCTGCGGTCGGTCTCCGCGAACACGGCGCACGGCCTTCCCCTGACGGTCAGCGACCGCAAGGCCGCGGCCGCGCGCATCCTGCGCTCGCACACGGACCTGTCGGACCGCGCCGTGGCCACCTACACGGGGCTCGACGCGAAGACGGTCGCCGCCGTGCGCCGCAGTTCAACCGAGGATGCGAGACGGTCGAACACACGCGTGGGTAGCGACGGCAAGGCGCATCCGCTGGACCGCACCACCGAGCGGCTGCACGCCGCGCGCCTGATGGCCAGCCGGCCCGACCTTCCCCTGCGGGCGATCGTCAAGGAGACCGGGCTGTCCCTCGGCACGGCCCATGACGTACGCCAGCGTCTGCGGCGCGGTGAGTCGCCCGTACCCGACCAGCGCCGCGGGACCGTGGCCGCCCGGGACGGCGCGACCGCCCCCGCTCCGCCGGACGCCGGTGCTCCGGCCGCCGCCACGACGGCCAGGGCCTCGGGTCCGTCCGCGGGTTCCGCGGCGCGGCAGCCGGCCGTCGGTGCCTCCGGCCGGACCCGGACCTCACTGGAGACACTGCGCAACCTCGCAGGGGACCCCTCGCTGCGCCACTCGGAATCGGGCCGGCACTTCCTGCGGTGGCTCCACACGCACTTCCTGGTGGACGACTCCTGGCGTCAGCAGCTCGACGCCGTCCCACCGCACTGCGCGGCCACGGTGGCCGAGCTCGCACTGCAGTGCGCCCAGACCTGGCGCAGGTTCGCAGAGGACCTCAGCAGCAGGCGTCTGACCGACATCGCGCCCTCCGCCACAGCACGGCCCGCCTCGGAATCTCGGCACTGACGAGGCCGGGTCTCGTCAACTCAACGACAGGGAGAAACGGTGACCTCCACCGCTATCGAGCGTGCCGTCCGCAACGTGATCCAGGATATGCACGCGAATCTCGGTCAGGACCTGACGATTGACGACATGGCGCGCACCGCCATGTTCAGCAAGTTCCATTTCACCCGGGCATTCAGAGACGTAACCGGAACCTCCCCCGGACGTTTTCTGTCAGCCCTTCGCCTGCAAGAGGCGAAACGCCTCCTCGTCGACACGAGATTCAGTGTCGCCGACATCAGCAGTCAGGTCGGATACAGCAGCGTGGGCACCTTCAGCTCACGCTTCAAATCCTGCGTCGGCGTTTCTCCGAGCATGTTCCGGGAGCTCGGCGGATTCACTTCCGCCATCGGGACCGACCCGGCCGGAGGCGATGTCTCCACGAGCAACTCCCTGCGCGGCCGGGTCTCCTTTCCCGAGGAGCGCTCCCCAGGAAACTGTTTCCTCGGCCTTTTCCCGTCTCCCGTCCCGCAGGGCCAGCCGGTGCGCTGCACCGTGCTGGACGGACCCGGCTCCTTCGAGCTGCGGGACATCCCAGCCGGCACCTGGTACGTCCTCGTGCACTCGGTCCCCTACGGCTACGAGCACCTGGCGTCGGGCACCGGCGAGGAGGACATCGTGTCGGTCGGACGGTACGGACCGATCACCGCGCACGCCGACACCCTGCTGCTGCCCGTCGAGATCACCCTGCGGCCGGTGGAGTCCCTGGACCCGCCCATTCTGATGGCGCTGCTCGACCTGCGGACCAATGCCCTGGAGCGCATGGCCGGCTGACGGCGGCGCCCCGGCCCCACACCCACGGGAGACGGAAGACGGAAGACGGAAGACGGAAGACGGAAGACGGACCCACGAAGAAGGCCGGCCACGGTGTCTCCACCGTGGCCGGCCTTCTTCGTGGGTCCCGGCGTCCGTCCCTCAGACGACCGGACGAACCGTCATCGGCAGCCCCCCGCGCATCCGCAGGGACATCATCGGTTCGGCGACCGCCTCGTGCCCGGGAACCACCGCCAGGTCGAGATCCCGGGTGACGAGCGCGGTGACGAACACCGCCTCCATCATGCCGAGGTTGTTCCCCACGCAGAAACGGGGTCCGGCACCGAAGGGTATGTACGCGTACCGAGGACGGTTCGCGACCCGTGACGGGTCGAAGCGGCCGGGGTCGAAACGCTCCGGGTCCTCCCACAGATCCGGGTGACGGTGCAGCGTGTAGGGGGAGATCAGCACGTCGGCCTTGGCCGGCACCGGGAAGCCGCCGACCTCGTCGGCCCGCTGGGCCACCCGCGGCAGGATCCACACCGGCGGGAACAGCCGCATGGCCTCCTGCACGACCTGCGTCGTGTAGGTGAGCTTGTGCAGGTCGTCAGCCTCCGGGAGGCGGCCTCCGGCCAGCACGGAGCGGGTCTCCTCGCGGACCAGGTCACGGATGTGCGGATGACGGGCGAGCAGCAGCAGGGTCCAGCCGAGCGTGCTCGCCGTCGTCTCGTGGCCGGCGAGGAGCAGGGTGACCAGCTCCTCCTGGAGGAGTCGGCGGCCCATGGCCGGGTCCTCGTGTCCCCGGGCCGCGAGGATCATCCGCGCGAACGCGTCGTCGGCGCCGTCGCCTTCGGTCATGCGGGCGCTGCGGTCGGCGACGAGTTCGGTGACGGTCCGGGTCAGTTCGCGGCGGGCCCGCCGGAACCTCCGCTGAGTCCCCAGCGGCAGCCAGGTCGGCATCAGCCCCTGGGTGACCATGTCGAACATGGCCTGGTCCTGGACCGCCTCGAAGGCGTGCGCGATGCCGTCGTGCCCCTCGAGGGGCGTGTCCATCAGGGTCCGGCCGAGCACCCCGAGGGTCAGGCCGGTGACCTCCGTGAGCACGTCCACGGGTCCCGCGCCGCCACGGGCACGAAGCAGGTCGACCAGCCGGGCGGACTCCTCCGCCACGAAACCGGCCTGGGCCGCGATCCGGCCGGGCTTGAACGCGGGCTGAACGTTCCGGCGCTGGGCCCGCCACAGTTCGCCCTCACTGGTGAGCAGGCCGTCGCCGAGCACCTTGCGGGACTCCACGAGTCCGATGCCCTTGTGGTAGTTGGCGGCGTTGTCGGCCAGCACGTGCTTGGCGTAGTCGGGCCGGTTGAAGATGTACATCTTCTTCGGGCCCATGGAGACGCGTACGGCGTCGGAGAGCGCCGCCGCGTCCCGCATCATGCCGAGCCGGTCGACCGCCAGCTTGCGCAGCAGACCGGGCAGAGCCCACACGGGCGGGCCGGGTGGGTGGGCCCTCATGCCGTGCCTCCCGGTGTCCGGTCGGCGAGCTGCCGAAAGCCGCCACGGTGGAACACCAGCGGTTCACGGTCCGGCAGCTCGTCCAGGGTGAGCACCCGTCCGATGCGGATGGTGTGGTCGCCGCCTTCGTAGGCACGCCACCGCACACACTCGAAGTGGGCCGCCGCACCCGCGATCAGCGGGGCACCGGTGGCGGGCCCGGGCAGCCAGTCGACGGCCTCGAACTGCTCGGCGCCCATGGGCCGGGACCGGTCGGCGAAGTGCCGGGCCACGTCCTCCTGTCCGGCGCCGAGGACCGACACCGCGAAGGTGTCGGCCTCGGCGAGGATGCCGTTCATCACGGCGTCGTTGCCCACGCACACCAGGACCAGGGCCGGGTCCAGGGACACCGAGGTGAAGGAGTTGGCGGTCATGCCCCGGGGTGAGGCGCCGCCGACCGTCACGACGGTCACGCCGGTGGCGAAGGCCCCCAGGGCCCGCCGCAGCCGCGCGGGGTCGCCGGCGACGGCGGCCCTCGGCGGCGCGGCGGTCAGGGTACTCATGCCACCTGCCCCGTCAGGACCCGGCCCCGGGCGGTGTACGGCTCCAGGGCGCGGGCGAGGCCCTCCGGGATGCGGGAGGGCACGGTGTTGGTGTTCGGACCACGCATGCACGCGATCCGCTGCCGCCCGCGGGCGATCAGCACCTCCACCCCGCCGGTCACCTTGACGTAGTCGAAGGTGAACTCCAGCTGGGTCTGGCCCAGCTCGGACAGCCTCATCCGGATGGACAGCTCGTCGAAGGCGGTGATCTCGGCGAAGAACTCGCAGTCCACCTTCAGCGTGAACAGCTTGAGGTCGTCCTGCACCTCGGCCAGCACGTCCGGCGCCTTCTGGTGCAGGAACAGCTCCCGGCACCGGCCCTGCCAGCGCAGGTAGTTCACGTAGTACACGTTCCCGACGAGGTTGGTCTCCTCAAAGCCGACCGTGTGCCGGTACTCGAAGTAGTCTTCCGCCATGGTCTAGGACCGCCCTTCGTTGAGATGCGATGCGTGCGTGAGGAAGGCGAAGACGGCCGGCTCCAGAGCGTCGCGCAGAGCGGTGACGAAGGTCGCGATCCGCAGGTCGCCGGCGGCGAAGACCACCCAGGCGTCCTTGCGGCGCGGCAGCACCGTCAGTGGCGCGCCGACCATGATCCCGGCCTTGGTCAGGCATTCCACGGCACTCCACACCCGCGTGGCGGCGGTGTCGGGGGCCTCACCCGTCTCCTTGGCGACGAGTTCGGCGACGGCCGCGTGGTCGCCGAGGAGTCCCTTCCACTCGGCCGTCGAGCGCATGCTGACGGCCTCGATGTCGCAGGACACCTCGGTGTCGGAGACGGCGCTGAGGGTGACGCCCAGACCGTGCGCGGCCGACATCGACATGTGCGCGCCCGACTCCAGTTCCGGCCGTCCGTCGGGACGGTGCCGTACGGCGACCGGGGTGCCCAGTGCCCTGGAGGCGGCGTCGGAGGTGAAGCCGCGACGCTGCGCGACCGAGCCTGCGGGCGTGTCGCCGTGCGGTTCGACGGCGACGGCGACACGGCAGCCGAGCACGTCTTCCAGCGAGCGCTCCAGGTAGGGGCCGAGGAGCGGCGCGACCCAGGGGCCGGACCCGTCGTTCTTGCGCACGGCGTGCAGGGTCAGGCCGTCCCAGCGTTCGACGACGGTGCCGTTCGCGTCGCGTACCGCGATGTCGTACACGTAGGTGTCGCCGTCCCGGCTGCGTTCGACCGCGGTGTACCGTAGCTGGTCAGGGACGTGGTTGCCGGAGCCCAGCGGATGGATCCGCTCGACGCCGGAGGGCAGCAGCGTCGCGTCGGGGACGCACACCTGGTTGCCGTGCATGAGCGAGTCCCGCATTCCGGGGTCGGCCAGCAGCAGGTCGCCCGGCAGGTAGCCGGCGAACCAGCCCTCGGGGCGCTGCTGGACGGCCACTTCGGCGTCGACGTGCCGGGCGGCTGCCCGGTGGAAGCGGCGCAGCCGCTGGAAGCGCGCTCCCTGGAAGAGGACGCTGCCGTACAGGTCGGTGGCGGGGTCCAGGGGGACGACGGGGGTGTCCTGCGGTACCTGGAGCGGCGGTCCGTCCGCTGCCGGGGTGTCGGTGTAGACCAGACGGGCCCGGAAGTGTTCGGCGACGAATCCGGTGTCCTCGGCGTGGATGGCGACAGCGACGGTGTCCGCGCCGGTGACGGTGGCCGCGATGCGGATCCGGGTGCTGCCGTTCGGCGGTACGACGATGGGCCGCAGGAACTCGGCGCCCTCGATGACCGGGGGCGTGGTGCGGCCGGTGACCGCGGACGCGACCTGGGTCATGGCCTCCATTCCGATCACCGCGGGCAGCAGCAGGTTCCCGTCGAGCAGGTGGTCGGACAGGTACGGATCGCTGCCGGCGTTCAGTTCGACTTCGGTGACGAGTTCGACTCCGTGGTAGCGGACCAGCGGGGTGCCGGTGAAGCGCAGCATCGGCAGGGTGGGCAGGTCGCGGCGGACGGTGTCGATGCCCTCGGTGCGGCCGCTGATGACCGTGACGACGGGCGCGTCCGGGTCCGAGATGAGCCGCAGGAGGATCTTGACGCCCTGGTCCGGGGAGACCGGGGTGATGCCGTCGCGGGAGAGCGATTCGACGACGGAGAGCTTCTCGCCCATGCCGACGCCGGACCACACCGACCACTCCATGCACCGGGCACGGACCTGCGGGTGGTTGCGGGCGACGTCCTCGGTGAGGTCGGCCAGCCACTCGTTGGCGGTGGCGTAGTGGGCCTCGCCCCGCAGGCCGGCCCGGCCGATGATGCTCCCGAAGGCGACCAGGAGCTTCAGGTTGCCCGCTCCCACCGCCTCCAGGACGGTCCGCAGCCCGTCGACCTTGGGGGCGAAGGTCCGCCGGAAGTCCTCGGGGCCGAGCTGGGTCAGCGGGGCGGGCTCGTTGCGGCCGGCACCGTGCAGCAGCCCGGTGATCCGGCCGAGTTCTCCTTCCAGTTCGGTGACGGCCGCCGTGACCTGTTCCGGAGCGGTGACGTCGGCGCGCGCGTAGCGCAGGGTCACGCCGCTGCCGCGCATCCGGTCGAGGTTCTCGGCGAGTTCCCGGTCCTGTGCCGGGTCGGAGCGGCCGAGCACGGCCAGCTTCGCCCCTGTGTCGAGGGCGACGGCCAGGGCGCACTCCGCGGAGATGCCCTTGCCTCCGCCGGTCACCAGCAGGACGTCGCCGCTGTCCAGCGGTGCGTCGGTACGCCGCGGTTCCACCGGGAGGGCGCGCAGCGTCGGTACGCGGCGCACACCGGTCTCGTCGTAGTGGACCTCGGTGAAGCGGCTGGTCGCCGCCACCTCGGTCACGACCCGCTCGACCACGTCCGACGTCGCCGGGGTGTGGACGATGGTCGTGCGCAGGTGCGGTGCCTCCAGGTGCAGGGTCTTGGCCAGGCCGGCCGCGCCGCGGCCGTCCTGCACCAGGACGAAGCGCTGGTCGTTGGCGCCGGTCAGTGCGTTCTTCGCGGCGGTGAGCACCTGGTCCAGTTCCGCTGCCGAGCAGCCTCTGGGGAGCACGGCGAGGATGCCCGAGCCCAGCCGGGACGTCGCCAGGGTCTGCCGGAGGCGTTCGGCGAAGGGGTGTCCTTCGGAGGCGAAGAGCTCCCAGCTTCCGTCGGATCCGTCGGCCGTGGCGTGCGGCCGGGCCAGTTCGTCGAGGTCGACGGCGAAGGGTCGGGCCCAGGCGGCCGCGCCCGCGACCACGGGGGCGGTGGTGGGCTCCTGTGCCCCGCCGGTGCTGATGAGGGTCTCCAGTGCCTCGGCCAGCTCGGCCAGGGTGGCGGTGGCGAAGTTGGTCGGCACCTGGGCGGCGGCGATCCCGAGCCGGGAGGCGGCCTGGTTGATGATCTGGCCGACGGTGATCGAGCTCATGTGGAGGTCGTCGAGGAGCCGGCTGTCCGGGTCGACGAGGTCGGCGGGAAGCTCGGCGCGTTCGGCGACGAGGGTGCGCAGTACGTCGAGTACGTCGGCTCCGGTCTCCTCAGGGGTGTTCTCGCCTGCCGGCTCGGCGGCTGCGGGGGCGGTGGTGTCTGCCGCGGTGGTGGCGGGCCGCTCGGTGCGCGGGGCCGTGGCCGATGCCCGCGTGGTGGCCGGGCGCGAACGGCGTTCGGCCGCGGCGGACACGTCGTGCGGCGCGCTCTCGCAGGGGCTCGCGAAGAAGGAGAACTCCTGCCCGACCTCGAGGGGCCGGATGAGCCGGTCCTGGAAAAGCCGTGCGAGGGCGACGGGCGCTCCCGCGACGAACGCGGCACCGGCGACCTGCAGGACGCCTCGCAGCGACTCGTCGTCGGTGTTGAGGGCGACGACCGGGACACCGGTGGTGGCCTGGGCGAGGCCGCTGAGGACCCGGCCGGGGCCGACCTCGACGAAGAGGTCGACGTGCCGGGCCGCCTCGCGGACGGCTTGGGTGAAGCGGACGGGGCCGGTGATCTGGTCGCGTAGCAGGGCGGCCAGGTCGGTTTCCCGGGTGAGTTCCGTGCCGGTGACGGTGGAGACGATGCGGCCCGTGACGGTGCCCAGGCGTGTGGTGTCGAGCCAGGTGCCGAAGGAGGCGGCGGAGTCCGCGACGAGTGGCGAGTGGAAGGCGTGCGAGACCTTCAGCCGGGTGCAGGCCACCTCGGCCCGCTCGGCTCGGCGCTGGATCTCCTCGATGTCCTCGACCGTGCCGGCGACCACCGTCTGTTCGGGGCCGTTGTATCCGGCGACGACGGCCCCGAGGCCGGCGATGAGTTCTTCGGCCCTCTCGGACGTCGCACCGAGGGAGGCCATGGTGCCCGAGGCGCTGTGCTCGGCCATGGCGCGGCCGCGCACGCGCGCCGCCTCAAGGAGCGTCTCCTCGTCGAGGGCGCCGGCCCAGTGGAGGGCGGAGAGTTCGCCGAGGCTGTGGCCGACGGCGACGGACGCCTCCAGCCGGAGGGAGTCGAGGACGCGCAGCCCGGCGGCGGAACCGGTGGTGATGCGGGGCTGTGCCACGTCGGTGGCGACCATGTCGCCGGTGGTGGGCAGCGCGGCCCGGTCGAAGACTTCGGCGGCCTCGGGGAAGCGGCGGCGGAGCGCTCCTCCGCCGGTGCCGTGGCCGGATCCCTGGCCCGGGAAGAGGAATCCGATACGGGCCGGGCCCTCGGCGCGTCCCAGGAAGCTGCGGCCGTCCGCCGCGGTGTAGGCGGTCTCGCCGGCCTCCAGCAGGTCGGCCAGGTGGGTCAGGCGGCGCTCGGCGTCCTCGGGGGAGGTGACGACGACGGCCGCGCGGTGTGCCCGGCCGCGCAGTTCGCGTTGGAGGGTGGCGGCCAGGTCGGCGACCTGGCCGTAGGAGACCTGGGCGGCGAACGCGGCGACCTTGGTGATCCGGGCGCGCAGTTCGCGGGGCGACTCACCGTCGAGGACGAGCAGTTCCGAGTCCTGGAGCGAGTGCGCCAGGGTGGCGGAGCGCCGGCCGGGTGCCGGGCGGCGGGCGGCCGGTTCGTCGAGCACGACATGGGTGTTGATGCCGCCGAAGCCCATGGCGGTGACGCCGGCGCGGCGGGGCGCGCCGTCGGGCCAGGCTTCTGCCTTGCGCAGGGCCTTGAGGTTGGCCTTCTCGTCGGTGAGCAGTTCGTGCGGGTCGACGGTGCCGATGGCCGGCGGGAGGGTCTGGTTGTCGACGGCCAGGGCGGCCTTGATCAGACCGGCGACGCCGGCGGCGGCCTTGGTGTGGCCGATCATGCCCTTGATGGAGGTGATGGCCGCGGCCGGGGCTTCAGGGTCGGCCGCCGCGCGAGCCCCCATGAGCGCGGTGAGTTCGGTGGCGTCGCCGACGGCGGTGCCGGTGCCGTGGCCTTCGAAGAGCCGGACGGTCTCGATGCCGAATCCGGCGCGCTCGTAGGCGCGTGTGAGGGCCAGCTGGTATCCGCTGACTTCGGGACGGGTGATGCCGCCCTGGCCGTCGGAGGACACGCCCCAGCCCGCGATCGTCGCGTAGATGCGGTGGCCCGCGGCGAGGGCGTCCTCCTCCCGCATCATGACGATCATTCCGCAGCCTTCGCCCGGCCAGAAGCCGTTGGAGCCGCGGTCGTAGAGCTTCATCTCGCCCTTGGCGAGGGCTCCGGTCTTGGCGAAGCCGATGATCTCGAAGGGGTCGATCGACAGGTCCACGCCGCCGGCGACGGCGATGTCGAGGTCGCCGCTCAGGAGCGCGGTACCGGCGGTGGTGACCGACAGCAGTGAGGAGGAGCAGGCGCCGTCGACGGTGTAGCCGCCGCCGTTGAGGTCGAAGTGGTTGCAGATCCGGCCGGCGATGGTGTTGGCGAGCCCGCCGGCGAGGGTGTCCTCGTCGATGGCCGGGAAGGGTTCCTTGTAGGAGGTCTCGACGTCGTCGAGGAACTCGGCGATGCGCGACTCGTCCCAGTGCTCCTGCTCCTGGAGCGCGGCGGCCATGACCCGGCGCACGTACGGCCAGCGCAGCCGCATCACGTTGGCGCGGGAGAACTCTCCGGTGAGGGTGTTGCCGACGACGACGCCGGTGCGCTCGCGCGGCAGGCCCTCGCCACCGGGGAATCCTGCGTCGGCCAGTGCGCGGCCGGCGGTGTCCAGGGCGAGCCAGTGGGTGAGGTCGGTCGAGCGGTACGTGCTGCCGGCGATCTTGTGGGCGACGCGGTCGAAGGCGTAGCCCTCGATGACGGCCGCGTTGCGGGCGTAGAAGGTGTCGGGAGTGGTCGGGTCCGCGTCCCAGTAGTCGTCCAGGTTCATCCGGACCTGGGGCAGACGGCGGAAGGCACGCCGTCCGGCGACGGCGTTGTCCCACAGCTCGTGGGGGTTGGTGGCGTCCGGATAACGGCAGGCCATGCCAACGATGGCGATCCTGGTCATGTGGTCACCGGTATCTTCCGGGTCTCGCCCTCGGAGTGGGCGGGGGCGGGGCAGGCGCAGGCATCGGCCGGGCAGTCGCAGGACTGCTCGGCGGCCTGAGTGGCGGGGCAGGCGCAGGCGCCGGCCGGGCAGTCGCAGGACTGCTCGGTGGCGTCGGCGAGGGCGACGCTCTGGGTGACGGCCGCGAGGGCCAGGGCCTCCTCGGCGCGCTTCTTCGACACGATGTCGGCCGTCCACAGGAAGGCGCCGCGGATGGCGCAGACGAGGGCGGTGGCGAAGAAGAGGCCGTAGGCGACGCTCATCGCGGTCAGCACGCCGTACATCGTGGCGACACTGCCGCCGAAGGCCATCTGACCCCACTTGGAGGACGGTGTCGTGCCCGGGTCCGTGATCATGTAGTTGGTGAAGAGGACGAACGCCACGCCGGTCATCATCGCGAGGCCCGCGGGGATGGAGGTGTCGAACAGCAGGCCGCGGACGACGGCCTGGAGCGCGAAGCCGCCGACCCAGGCGAGGATCAGCCACATGCGCTCGGTCAGCTTGGCGTTGAGCATGGTGCCGAGGGTGATGATGATCGCCGGCACGAGCCAGTCGAAGCCACCGTCCAGGTACTCGGTGAAGTGATAGGGCGGGGCGATCGAGGCCCAGGGGAAGAGCAGCAGGATGACCGCGATGCCGAAGTTCGACGGGTTCATGAAGTGCCGCAGGCGGCCCTTGACGGGGGCGCGCAGTACCCACTTGGTGCCGACGGCCACGATGACGCCGAACACCATGACCCAGACGAGGTCGTTGACGTAGGTGAGCATGTTCACCGCAAGCGCGGTGATGTGGGCCGGGAAGAGGAACTCGACCAGGCCCTTGAAGCCGCCGCCGGCGAAACGGGGCGCGCGGCCCTCGGAGCGGGCTCCGAGGATCTCGAGGACGATCTCGACGCTGTAGGCGGTCGCGAGCGCGATGAACGGCCAGGTCCAGGGCTGTTCGAAGCCGAGGATGGTGTAGCCGAAGATGTTGAGGACGGAGATGGAGATCGCGAACCGGCGGAGTGCGGTCGTGACCTTCGGGTTGTGGCGTGGGCCAGCGGTTTTCTGCGCGGACATCGTCACTTCTCCTTGACCTCGGTGCCCAGCTCCAGGCTGTGCCAGCCGGGCGTGAGCTTCAGCTTCTGCTCGTGGACGTCACCGTCGCGGTCGCGCCAGGTGACCATGGCGGGCACGGCGTCGCGGACGTCCTTGCCCAGGCCGATGTGGACATCGGTGCTGCGCTTGCCGGAGTGGCCGCCGCCGCCGTCGAGGCGGGTGATGCGCTTGCTGCCGTCGGGCAGTTCGACGCAGACCTCCGCGCCGACGACCGGGGAGCCGTCCGGGTGAGTGAGCTTGAGGCCCAGGTAGGCACCGGGCTTCCTGGCGACGTTGTGGTAGAAGATCGGCTCGCCCCACTGGCGTGCGACGGCCAGGTCGAGGCGGCCGTCGGCGTCGACGTCGCCGGTGGCCAGGCCGCGGGTCGGGATGGGCTCGCCGAGGCCGAGCGCCACGGAGAGGTTGTGGTAGCGGCCGGTGGCGGGGTCCTTGGCGAAGAAGCGCATGCGCTGGTTGCCGGCGACGTCGTCACCGTGCTTCACGTTGGGCCACCACAGCGGGTTGGGGACCAGGGCGTCGTTGGATGTCGCCAGCTCCTGGAGCTGCGGCCACCGATTGTTCTTGCCCTTGACGAATCCGAGGGCCTGGGTGATCTCCAGCTCGCCGTTGTTGTCGAAGTCGCCCATCTTCACGTCCCAGCCCCAGCCGGACCAGGCCAGCCGCAGGTCAGTGGACTTGTCCCGGTAGGGCGCCTCGCCCTGCTTGAAGCGGCCCTGCAGCTCGGAACGGCTGTCGACGTCGCTGAGGAAGGCGAAGTTCGACTCCTGGATGCCGAAGGAGGTGGTGATGTTGCTGACGAACATGTCGTACATGCCGTCGTGGTCGAGGTCGCCGAAGTCGACGCCCATGCCCTTGAACGAGCTGCGGCCCAGCTCCTTGGACTTGGGGACGGTGCCGCTGTGGACGGCCTTGACCTGGGAGAACTGGATCTTGCCGGGACGGGAGGTGTTGTAGAGCAGGGCGGAGGTGCCGAAGTCGTGGGCGAGGAACACCTCGGGCAGCCGGTCGCCGTCCAGGTCGGCGGCGGAGGCGCCGAGAGACCAGCCCTTGTTGAGGCCCTGAGGGATGGCGTCGTCGGTCTTCTCGTAGCCGTCCTTGGTCCACCGGAAGAAGTGGCCGCCCCCGCCGTTCTGGGCGTGGGACAGCGAGGCGTTCATCGTGACGTCGCCGTCCTTGGACGGGTCCAGGACCGGGCTGTCCGGGAAGTAGTTGCCGATGTAGATGTCGTCGTGTCCGTCGCCGTCGAAGTCTGCGACGGCCGCCGCGTTGGAGTTCCACAGCGGGCCGGTGTAGGTCTTGCCGGCCTTGCCGGGGAGCAGCTCGGTGGGGGTGAAGGAGTCGGCGGTGAGCGGCTGCCCCTTCTCTCCCTTGTTCACGAAGATGACCGGGGTACGGCCCCAGTAGTAGACGAGGACGTCCATGGAGCCGTCTTCGTTGTAGTCGCCCGGCATGCAGCCCATCGGGGCCATGGTGGTGCTGGTGCCGAGCGGCGCCGGGTCGAGGGCGAACGGCGCGTACTTGTCCTGGCGGGTCGGCGCCGGGGTGATCACCGCCTGGTCGATCCGGGGGTCGTTGACGCACAGGTCGTTGGGCAGCCCGTCGCCGTCGAGATCGTTGACGGCGATACCGGCACCAACCGAGGAGATCCACGCCTCGATGTGCTCGTACGCCTTGTTGACCTTGCGGACTTCCTGCTTGTCGAATCCGGCCGGCATGGCTATCGACATCGGCTCGAAATCGAAATCCTTGGCCAGCTTGTCGATCTCGGCGGCCGAGGACTCGGGCAGCCGAACGGCGTAGAAAGTACCCACCATCAAAGCGAGTGCGACAATTCCCGGTGAATTCCTGCGGAGCCAGTTCTTAGTGACCGTCACTGGTCGGCACCTTTCGAAATAAGCGAGAGAGAAGCGATTTCCGTGGCGACGTCTCGCCGCCATGCCTCGTAGGCCGGGGAGGCGCCCTGACCGGCCGTCGACGGCCGGTGGTCCCGGCATGCCTGCGAGGCCCGTTCGGCCGTCGTGCCGCACACGACCCGGGCGGCGAGATGGGTGTGGTCGATGACGGTGCCCGCTTTGGCACGGGCCTCGATCGCGAAGGCGGAGCCCTGGGCGAGCGCCCAGCGGTGCTTGCCCGCGCCTTCGACGAAGCGGGCGAGCTCCTCCTCCGACACGCCGCCCGCGTAGGCGCAGGCGAGCCCGGCACCGGCGTACAGGTCGCCGTGACGGTGCTCGGGGTAGGAGCGGATCAGCCCCGTGACGACGTCCGGATCGGTGCCGCCGACGAACCACAGCGCACGACCGATGCCCTGGTCGATGGCGTTCGCCGTGTAGTGGTTGTGGCCGCCGTTCCAGCGGAAGGGGTGCTGGACCCCTGGGTCGCGCACATACGCGGCGGTCTTGAAGTACGCCTGGTGGAAGCCGTATCCGTCCAGAGTGAGCCAGCGCAGCAGTGGGTCGGTGGTGCGGATGTCGGGCCACAGCGGCTTCGGCAGCCGGGCCATCGCCCAGCCGATGCCGACGTAGATCATGTAGTCGTGGTGACGTCCCTCGCCCTCCAGCAGCCCCCGCAGGCGGCCGCTGTGTCCGGGCAGCGAGTCGTAGACCGCGGCACCCATGCCGGCGCCCTCGTAGGCGAAGCCGCGCATCCCCCGTGGGACGTCCTCCAGCCTTTCCTCTGCCTCGGCGGCGGAGGATGCCTCCACGGCGTATCCGTACCCCTGTAGAAAGACTTCGCCGATGTGCTCGAGCCGCTCTTTTGCCGCCGAGTTCTTCACATGAAAGCCTCGAACCTCCATGGTCGTCTCGGAAACAGGAGGTGTAAGCAATCGGCGCCGGAGCGCACCAAATACACTGGCCACGACTCTAAACCGCCCCTCTCTTATCCCGGAAATACCCCCAGCGAATCGAATCTAGCCAGCGGCCCGGGCAGAGCGTCTACTTCAGATGTGCTCAAACGACGGCGTCGGCACGCAGTCGGCCGCGTACGTTGCTCCGCCAGACCTCGTATGCGGGTCCGATCCGGGAGTCGGGAGTGTCGGCCGCGCAGTCGTCCGCGAGGCGGTCGACTGCGTCCACCGTCAGCCCCGTGAACGCGTGGACGGCGGCGGCGCTGTGCTCGGGCACGTAGCCGGCGTGGTGACGTGCCTTGGCGGCGAAGACAGCGCCCTGGCCGAGGTCGCCGAGGTACTCCCCCGCTGCTTCCCTGAGCGCCGCCAGGTCGGCGGCCGTGGTCCCGCCCGCGAAGGTGGCGGCGAGACCGACGCCGCTCCACAGGTCCGCCCGCCGGTCGCCGGCGAACGCCCCGACGGCCGCGGTCACATGGGCGACGTGCCCGCCGTGGATGAACCACAGCGCGCGGCCGACGCCCTGGTCGAAGGCGCGCTGCCAGTAGGAGGGGTCGCCGTCCCAGTCGTACGGGGCGTCCAGACACTGGCCGCCGACCCAGGTGTCGGTGTCGAAGTAGGCGCGGTCGAAGCCGTAGCCGTCGACGCACAGCCAGCTCATCGCCGGATAGAACTCCGGCTCGCTCAGGTCCGGCACGAGCTTCTTCCAGAGCACCCGAGGCAGCTTGGCCATGGCGAAGCCGATGCCGATGTAGTTGAGGAAGATGTGCGGCCTGCCGCCGCCGCGCAGCAGAGCACGGGCGCGATGGCGGTTCGGTCCCATGGTGTCGCGGATCGCGCAGGCCATCGTGGCGCCCTCATAGGCGAATCCGCGGTTCAGCGGGTCCACCAGGGCGAGCCGGCGCTCGGTGGTGGCCAGGTCCTTGTCCTCGATGCCCCACTCGAAACCGGTGACGACGGCCTGGGGGACCGCCTCCAGTCGCCTCGTGCGCTCCGTCGGTTCGACGGCGAAGCCCCGTCCGGCGAAGCTCACGTCGTCCAGGGACGGGGCCATGGCCAGTCTGCGCAGCGTTCCCAGTGCGGGCACGGACTCCTCCTCGTACGGGCCGCTCGGCTCGGCGGCGGAGGAGGTCATCGTGGGCGAGCCGCCCGGAACGCGGCATCTTCGTCCGTGCGCACCGGATGCCGGCGGATCAGCGGATGCGGCGCATGTCCACTTCCTCGTCGTGTACGGCCCGCCCGCACTGCGAGCAGCGCATCTCCACGTGGACCGTCCCCTCACAGCCGATGTGGTCGGCGCGTCGCGGCGGTCCGAGCTCCTGGGGCAGGTTGCGGTCGCCCCACTGCGTCAGCGCTATCACGGCCCGGGTCAGGTCGCGGCCCACGGGGGTGAGCCGGTACTCGTGCCGGACGGGCTTGTCCTGGTACGGCACACGTTCCAGGACACCGTGCTCGACCAGCCGTGTAAGGCGGCTGGTGAGCACGTTGCGCGCGATGTCGAGATGGGAGAGGAATCCGTCGAAGCGGGTGATGCCGAGCAGCGCCGAGCGGATGATCAGCAGGGTCCAGCGCTCGCCGATGACTTCCAGCGTCCGGGCGAGGTTGCAGTCCTGCCCCTCGTAGGTGTGTCTCAGCATGCGCCCACTCTAGGGTGTGGCGAGTTGCGTGAAGGAACCCGACTTGGCTAAGACGCGTCGGGTCATTCGGCCGTGACCCGCCGTCGGCGGCCGCGGGCCGGTCAGGCGGCGGTCGCCAGCGGGTGCTCTCCCCCACCGCCGGGAGTGCCGCGGTCGGAGCGGCTGTAGGCGTAGGCCGCGGAGACCAGGGTCATGTGGTGGTGCCAGCCCGGGAACGAACGGCCCTCGAAGTCGAGCAGCCCGAAGTCCTCCGACATCTCCCGCACGCTGTCTCCCGCGCGGGCCAGTGTCTGCGTCAGCGCGAGCACCGTCTCCATCCGGCTGTGCGTGAGGCTGGTGAGCCACAACTGGACCGGCCGGCGCCCGTTGTCGGGGCGGACCGCGAGGAGCCGGTAGGTGCGCTGGATCCGCTCGCCGCCGATGCCCGGTTCCGGCAGGCGTACGAAGCTGGACATGACGGTGGTGTGCCGGCCCCGGCCGTCCCGGGGGGCCACGCTCTCCACCCGGGTCAGGGTGCCGGCTGCGAACTCGAAGAGGCCGCGCGCCTCGAGCACCAGGCCGTGGCCGTCGCCCACCGGGGGCTGCTGCATCCGCAGATGCCGGCCGACCATGATCTGGAGAGAGCCGGGGACGGCGACGACGAAGTCCCGTCCGCGCATTGTCAGGCCCCGGAGCAGGGCTCCGACGTTGGTGCCGCCGGCCGCGTCCAGGTCGGCCACCACGGGAAGGGCCGCGGTACGGCTGGCGTCGGAGAGCGAGTCGACCAGGTCCAGGGCGTGCTGCTCCACGGAGCGGGGCCCGATCTCGGCGGGGATGCGGGTGCGTTGCCTGCGCTCGGGGTCCCGGGTCCAGGAACCGGGAAGCAGCAGACGCCAGTCGACCGGCACGGCCGTCTCGTCCGAGGCGACGAAGGCGCCGACACCGACCTGACAGGTCGCCGAGCGGCCGGTGCCGGGCAGGAAGCGACGGTGCACCCCGCAGGAGTGCTCCCCCCGCTTGCGGAGCACGGCCTGGCTGATGACGAGGGAACGCGGCGCCATCTGCTGCTCCACCCAACGGGTGAGTTCGGCGCGGACGGGCATCCAGTCCCAGGGGCTGGCGTTGACGAACTGGTGCAGTGACTGGGACGCGGCGGGTGAGGCCGAGGTGGCGGCGGCCAGCCGCCGGACCGTCTTCTTGCCGGGAGTCGTGAGCAGACCCTGTACGTATGCCTGCGCCCAGCGCCGCTGGTCGACCCGCGGAAGGTACTCGAAGATTCTCTCGGCGAACACCGGCACCGAGGTGCGATTCGTTGTCAGAGCGTACGCCACCATGGCTGGTTCCTCCCCGTCTCTCGGCCTGCGGCTGCCGACCCGCTAAAATAATAGCGAACGCCCTCTTTTTTTTGCGACTCAGGAGAGTTGCCGCATGCACTTCGCCAAGTCCAGTCCGGCCACGACCACCACCGGGACAGCGCCATCACCCCTGCGACCTGGAGCGATCCGGTACGGCTTGGGCAACTCCGCCTTGCCCTCGGAAGGAACGGAGCGACAGCCTTGGACTCGAAAGTGAAGGCCAGTTCAATACGGGACACCCCAGCAGCACGCCCACGGCCCGGCATGAGGGCCGTCCTGGTGCCTCCGACAGCTGAGAGCCCTCTTCGGGAGACGGTGTGGTGAAACAGGAGAGGGCAGTACGTACGCGTCAGGCCCTCCTCAGAGCGGCGGCCGAGGAGTTCGACCGTTGCGGGTACGACGGGACGTCGCTGTCGCGCATCAGCACGGCGGCCGGCCTGTCGATCGGAGCCGTGACGTTCCACTTCCCGTCCAAACGGCAACTCGCGGACGCGGTACAGGAGGCGGGCCGGGAACTGACCGTGTCCGCACTGGAGAGCCTGATCGAGGAACCGGTCCCGGCACTGCGCCTGGTGATCGACCTGACCCTCGAAGTGACACGCCTGATGGAACAGGAGCCGCTGGTGCGCTCCGCCATCCGCCTGAGCCGGGAGCGGCCCGACACGGACGCCTGGTCGGACGCCTGGTTGCCGATCGTCCGCAAGCTACTGGACAGGGCGTACGAGAGCGGTCAGCTCCGTACCGACGCCCTACCCGCGGATGTGACGACCCTGGTGGAACACCTGACCAGCGGCGCCGAGGCGTACCTGCGCAGCCGGATGGGCTCGGACCCGGTGTTCGAGAGCGCCGTCGCCCAGCTCAAGCGGGTCTGGCACCTCGCGCTCGTCGGCGTGTCGGCCGAGGCGGCCGCGCTCCCCCGCCAGACGGGCTGCCCGCCACCGGCGTCGACGGACTGACGGGGACGGGGCGTCGGGCGGACCGGACAGGTCCGCCCGACGCCCCGTCAGGACGCGTCGGGGTTCGACGTCACACCGCGGTCAGTCCGCCGTCCACCGCCATCGCGGAGCCTGTGACGAAGGACGCGCGGTCACTGAGCAGCCACAGCGCAGCCTGGGCGACCTCCTCGGGGTCCGCCATGCGCTTCTGGATCTGACGGGCGACGAAGGCATCCTCCAGGTGGGGGTGCGCCTCGATCGCCCCTTCGATCAGCTCGGTCCGGGTGGTGCCGACCACCAGGGAGTTGATCCGGATGCCCCGCTCGCCGTACTCGGCGGCGGCGGCCTTCGTCATCCCGATCACCGCGTGCTTGGCGGTCACGTACGGGGCTCCGGCGCCCGTCGCCACCACACCTGCCGTGCTGGCCGTGTTGACCACGGCTCCCGCCCCCTCGGCGAGCATGGCCGGGATCTGATGGCGCAGGCAGTTCCACGTGCCTCGCACGTTCACGTCCATCACCTGGTCGAAGACGGCGTCCTCCGTCTCGTGCAGGTCGGTGCCCGCCGTGCCCCAGCCGGCGTTGTTGAAGGCGGTGTCGAGCTTGCCGAACGCCTCCACCGCCGCGTCCACGACCCGGCGCACGTCCTCGGGCCGGGCGACGTCGCCCGGCGCCGCGAGAACGCGTCCCCCTTTCCCGGTGATCTCCCGGGCGAGCTCGTCCAGCCGCTCGGCGCGCCGGGCCATGAGGACGACGGCCGCGCCCTCTTCGGCGAACAGCCGCGCCGCCGCGGCGCCGATCCCGCTGGAAGCCCCGGTGACCATGGCGACCCTGCCGTTCAGCAGCCCGCCCCGTCTCGTACGTATGTCGTCGTTCAACCTTCTACCCCCAGAGGTATACGAAAGAAGATCATTATGGTCGCTGCCGTTCCGGAGATCCCGGGAGCGTCAGGCCCTCGCGAGGTGCCCGTCCGTGCCGGCCCAGACCGTTCCGGCGGCGGCCTCGGCGTCGACGGTGCGCAGCAGCGTCTCGTCGATGGACGACAGCGAGTCCACGAGGTGGCGCACTCCCGCCTCGTGCATCAGCGCTCGCTGGAAGCTGTGCTCGAAGCTGCTGGGGTGCCCGATGAACGCCATCCCGAGCTCTTTGGCGGCCTCGGCCACGCGCGCCACGTCGTCGATGAACACGACCTGGTCGTGGGAGAGGCCGAAGACCTCCGTGGTGATCTCCCGCAGTCCCGGGCGGACGTCGTTGGTGCAGACGTACCCGGGCCCGTCGAACAGGTCGGCCCACTCCCCCAGGAACCGGTCGAAGTGCCGTCGGTCCAGGCCCCCGTAACAGACCGTCTGCAGCCCCAGTCCGCGCAGCCGGCGCACGAGCTCGATGGCCCCGTCGAGCACCCGTACCGGGTGCTCGCGGAGATAGGCGTCACGGTCGGCGAAGTAGGCGTCCAGGGCCTGCGCACCGGTCATGGACACCGGTACCGCACGCGCGAGGTGCTCACTCGCCACCTGCTGCGGCTGGGAGAAGACGCGCCGCTCCACCGCGGCGGAGTATGCACCGCCGCGGCTGACGACGAAGTGGTGGATGACCGGACTGAACGTGTCGTTCAGCAGCACGCCGTCGATGTTCAGCGCGGCGAGCCGCAGCTGCGGCAGTCCCTGGGGCACAGAGGTCTCCTGAGTCGGTCGAGGATGACGGTGGACTGAGCGAGAGAGCGGTACGTGAGGGACACCGGCCGTGAGCGACGACGCGTCAGGCGAAGCGGTGCACATCCAGGTTGATCTGTTCGGCGAGCTGCCCGGTGCAGATGCCCGGCAGGAGGATCCGCCACATCGCCACGACCCGGTCGGCCAGATCCTCGCGGCCCGAGACGGCGTTGGCGTACATCTGGATGCCGGTGCACGCGCCGACGAGGAACTCGGCCAGCTCCGTGGGGTCCACGTTCATTCGTACGTCGCCGTCGTGTTGGGCCTCGGCCAGGGTGTGCGCCACGATGCGCGCCCACTCGCTGTACGGCGTGGCGTCCCGGCCGATGCTGCCGTCCTGCTCGTTGGTGAGCCGGACGCCCGCGCGCAGCAGGACGTCGCGCTGGATCTGCCAGGCCCAGAGGAACGTCGTATCGACGACGCGCTGCAGACCATGTGAGTGCAGTTGCGGTACGACGGTCTGCGGTTGGGCGTTCATCACCGCCCGGGCCAGCTCGTCCTTCGACTTGAAATGGAAGTACAAGGCCCCCTGGGAGACGCCGGCACGTTTCATGATCCTGCTGATGCTGGCTCCGCTGTAGCCGTATTCATCGAAGACCGCAGCGGCCGCGTACAAGATCGTCTCCCGCGTCTTCACCGCCCGCTCTTGCTTCGGCTCACCCATCGGGGCCCCAGTCTCTCTCGACAAAAAAACCGAACACCCTTATTTTACAACCCAGCCCCTGCGACCGGTAGTTCCGGGGGGGGCCACACATACGCACGCCACAGGGGAGAGGCATGCCCACCACATCGGAACGTCCTGTCGTGGCAAGTCCTGAGCTGACCACCACGGTCGCCAGGGAGTACGTGCATCGGGCAGCCCTGTCGGAGGTGTTCCTGACAGGGTGGGACCAAGTAGGGCACGACGCCTTCACGGTCACGGCCCAGTGGCCTCGCAGCCACAGTTTCTACAGTTCCGAGCACGGGATGTACGACCCCCTGCTGCTGTGCGAGACCGCCAGGCAGAGCGGTCTGCTCCTCACCCACGTCGGATACCAACTGCCCTTCGGACACCAGATCGGGTGGTCGCGCCTGCAGTACTCCGTCAATCCCGAGGCACTCCACATCGACAGCAGTCCCGCCGAGGTCGAACTGCACGCGGTCCTCTCGGACATCCGCTACCACCGCTCGCTTCCGGCGATGATGACCATGCACCTCGAGGTCGTGCGTGAAGGCACTCTGGCCGCCATCGTCAGCATGCGCTATAGCTGCCACTCCCCTGCCGTGTACCAGCGCCTCCGCAAGGGCATCGGCAGCGCCGCCGAGGCATTCGCCCAAGCCCCTCAGCCCCCGGAGCCGGTCTCGCGCAGCAGCGTCGGCCGGATGCGCAAGCAGGACATCGTCCTCGCCCCGACTGAGGACCGCCGCCGTTGGCGTCTTCGTGTGGACACCAGCCATCCGGTGCTCTTCGACCACCCGGTCGACCATGTGCCCGGCATGCTCCTCCTGGAAGGAGTGCGCCAGGCGGGACACGCCTCTCAACCATCGTGGTCGGGCACCTTGATGCCGACGTCGATGGACATCTCCTTCCACCGGTACGTCGAGTTCGGGGAGCCGTGCTGGATCGAAGCCGAGGCCGTGGACGAGGAGATGCCCTCCGGCGGTCGACGGCGCATACGCGTCAACGCGCTCCAGCAGGGAAATTTCGCATTCAGTGCGACCACGGAGATGACGGACATATCGCGCTTCTGAGCGCGCGCCCATATCCGACCTGCCCAGCCCGTTCCGTCCAAAAACACCGGATCGGCGAAAAGACGACCAAGCCGGGGAGTGTGTGATGTAAAAGATGAAGAGGACGACGCGCTCTTCGGAGGAGAGCGCCGCCGTCCACGAACCCGGTAAGCCATCACACGGGTTCGGGTCGTTCACATCGCCCGTCGAGCAGCGAACTCGGCGGGCGAAGGCCCGTTCCGGGAGCGACCCCGGAACGCGCGATGCAAGGTTCACCAGAACCAAACCACGAAGCCGCTAACGACGGCTTCACCACCAATGGAGCCCCCCTCAACCCAGAAGGAAGAAGGGAGAAGCGAACGAACGAACGAACGAGTCAAAAAAGCAAGTCCAGCAGAAAAGACATCTCCAGACCCCTTCTTCAAAAAGAGAAGAAAAAGAAAAGAAAGGGACAGCCCGAAAACGGAAGAACCCAGAAGGAACAAAACCGAAAACGGAAGAACCCAGAAGGGATCAGCCCGAAAACGGAAGAGTCCAGAAGGAACCGACCCGAAAACGGAAGAGCTCAGAAAGGAACGAGCCCATAGAGAACATTTTCAGCAAAACATGCTCAACGAGAGACAAGTCCAACGACGAACGAGTCCAGAGGAGACCAGCCCATCATGAACCAAAGCTCCGCGGTTTGCCAGCCCCTTGCACCCACTTGCGCGACTGATAGTCCTCTTCGTCCCGAGATTTCACCGACCACTTCCAGCCAAATCGCGGACGGATGCGGTGCTCCCGCACCCCCCTCCCCTCCTCGTGGTCGGGTCCGTGTACCCATGCGGATCGTCGAGGCGCCGGACTACATGGACGTGTCCCTGACCGTCTACATGAAGGTCAAGGCCCTCGGCGCACGAATCGAGGGCTGCACGGCGGCGGTTGCCACGCTCGCCCTCTACCTCAGTCTCTCGGTCGCGACCATCAACCGGGGGCTCGCCCAGCTCCGCAAACCGGCAGCCGATGGCATCGTGGAAATCGCCGAAAACAATCGCCGTACCCTCCCCTGCGGTACCGGCACCACCGCACGCCGCCGCGTCCGCGCGATGCGTCGCGCGGAGCGCTACGTATGGCTGCCCCTGGCCGCCGCCGAAAGACTGAAGCCCCGGGAGCTGCGCGCGTACGCGGTGATCGTGTACGCCGTCATCCAGAAGATCCCGCTGACCGAAGCCGGCCTCGCCCAATACCTACGCCATCACACGGGACTTCGGGCCGGCCTGCCTCTGTCTGCGGAGAGCGCGAGCCGCATCGTCGAAGTCCTCGCCGAGGGCGGCTGGATCACCGTAAACCGACGATCCGGCGCCAACGGACGCCACATCTTCGGCATCTCTGACAAGTGGTTGACCGCAGAACCTGTCGCGCCGGTCCTCCCGGTGACCGTCGCGCCGGTCGCGCCGGTCGTCCCGGTCGTCCCGGTCGTCCCGGTCGTCCCGGTCGTCCCGGTCGTCCCGGTCGTCACCGTCTCGCCGGTCACCGTCTCGCCGGTCGTCCCGGTGGATTTCGCCCCCCGCACCTCCCAAGTTGATGAGACATCGGGTTCCCACATCAGTGAGACATCGCTCGCGTATAAGGAAGACCTAAGGATTGACCGACCCGGGAACGAAGGCGCGTCTTTCTCACCCGCCGTAGGCGAAGTGCCGGTAGTCAAGGGGGCTCACAGCTGCGTCGCCGACTCCGGCGACCAAGCAGCCACGCGCGATTTCGCGCTGCGCGCGGATGACACCCCCCGCCCCTCCCTCTCCACACGCTTTGACCCAGATCCCAGTGCGAAACCCAGCCCGAAACCGAACCGGACCACGTTCCCGAGCCCGAAAGCGCCCTACCCCGGACCTCAGTTGACGTTCAGCCCCCGGCTCCACACCATCCTCGAACCGGTGAGGTTCCTGCTCGGCAGAGTGAACACGTACGTGCTGCGGCGGATCGGCCGGGAGCTTTCCCGGCAACTCGGCGAAGGGTCCGACGCCCGACGTCTCCAGGCCCGGCTCGACCAACGCCTTGCCCAGACCCTCGTCTCGGACATCCGCGACCCAGGCCGTTGGCTGCTGGCAGTCGCACTCCCACGCTGGGGATGCGCCAACCCGGACTGCGAATCCGGAACCCTCTGGTCGACCGGAGCCCGCTGTACGGCCTGCGCCGAAATCGTCGCCCTCCGCGCGTCGGCTCGCCGCGCCTGCCCCGACGACAGACCTCCTGCCGACGAGCCCGCCCTCGCCACACGGGCAACCGCGAGCGACCACACCCGATCCGTCACCCCAGGCCCGGTGTGCTGCCCGGACTGCGACTTCTCCCCCGACCCCCGGCATCCACAGGCCACCGACATTCCCAACGGCAGCTGCCAAGGCCGCGACGGCACCTGCGGCCGACCCGCCCAACACGGACTGTGCTGGCGGTGCCGCCTCGAGTCAGAGACCCATGCCTCCCAGGGACGCACAGCCGGCGGACCGGCCGAGGACGGCACGCCATAGGCCCGTCTCGCCACCTAGGAGGATCCATGCGTCTCGCGGAACTCAGTCACGCCAGCGGTGTGTCCATCCCCACGATCAAGTACTACATCCGGGACGGGCTGCTGCCCGCCGGCCGCCTGACCGGCGCCAACCAGGCACGCTACGGCGACGCGCATCTGCATCGTCTCCGCCTCGTCCGTGCCCTGGTCGATATGGGCGGCCTGCCCATCTCCCGGATCAGAGACGTCGTCGCGGCTCTCGACAACTCCTGTAGTGGGCCGGAACTTCTGGCACTCGCCACAGGAGTCCCCGCTGCGAGCTCCTCACGTACCGTCGCGGACTCCGGGATCGCGGCGGACGTGTACGCCCTGGCGCGGCGCCGGGGCTGGGCCACGCCACTCGACAGCCAGGCGTTCGCCACCGCCGTGGAGGTGCTCGCCGCCCTCCACGACCTCGGTCAGAGCGCCTTCGCGGATCGGCTCGACGACTACGCGGACGCAGCCGACAGGACGGCTGCTGTCGACGCGGATGTCGTCCTCCACACACCGAGCGGAACGGAGGCATGGGCCGAAAGCCTGGTCGTGGGAGGCGTGCTTGTCGACAGCCTGCTCCTGGCACTGCGTCGACTCGCGCAGCCCCGCCCCATGGACCACCATGCTCTGACCGACTCCGCGCCGTCGGGGGCACGGGCATGAGAGCCTGTCTACTGGCGGCCCGCCGATACGGGCTCGCGCGCGGCCTTCGCCTCGGAAGTGCCGAGCGGGGGAAGCGCCTCCACGCCTTCCAGCCCCTCTGCGTAGCTGGCCTTGACCGCCCGCTTCTCCTTCCAGAGGTGGTACAGGGAAACGGCCAGGATGCCGGTGCCGATGAGGTTGGCTACGAAGTGCCACCAGACCCGGTATGTCACCAGCGCCGGTCCCGGCTCGATCGCACCGAACCAGGTCGACAGACCGATGGCACGGCTCGCACCGAGCGCCACCGAGACCGTCAGGACGACGTGCTCGAGCCCGTGGATGCCCTGCATCCAGACGCCCATCTTCGCCCACTTGCGAGACTTCAGATGCCCGGTGGCCCGACGCGTGATCTGCACGATCCCGACCAGTCCGGCGAGGAAGATGAAGTTGCCGGTCAGGTGCAGGATCTCCATGCCGAGCGACGGCTTGGTCCCGTCCACCTGCCCCATGCCCCGCGCGAAGCTGTTCGCCCAGGGAGTCATCCAGGCGGGCGAGTAGGGGTTGGCGATCCAGTAGCCGGCCTGCGTCACGTGCTCCTGGAAGTGGCCGATCTGCCCCACCACGCCCAGGCCGATGATGCCGACGGCTGTCCGGTACAGCCATGGCCGCACGGGGCCTCGATTGGCGAAGGCGAGCACGATGACGGCCAGCCACATCGCGGCGGCCCACGCGATAAAGAGAACGGCGCCGATCGTGTCCACCGTCGACGCCCCACCTCCCATCCCTGTCATTCCCTGCATACCGGGCCCGTGATCCATGTGTGCTCCTCCCGCCCCTCCGACTCCGCGGAGGGCAACGTTGCCGACCGAACCGACGGTAGGAAAACACCAGTCGAGGGCACCACTTCGAGCATGCTCAGTTCGCCCCCATATGTGCACAGGGCAGGGAGAAGACACCGGCGGCGGCACCCCGGAGCATAGGCTGCCGGCATCGTCCTGGTGCCTGATCCCCATCCCCCGCGGGCGGGCACCAGGACGAGTACGATCGCGGTCCTCTCTTTCGGCAGGACGCGAAACTCCGACGGCAGATCAGAGGCTCCGCCCGGCCTGGGGCATGAGAGGACCGCAAACGGCGGTGGTGCTGCGAGGCCCTGAGTCTCCTTGAACAGAGACAGCCGGGCGACGGGGCGGTTCCCCATCAACGGCCCGGCTGCTGTGCCTCAACGACGGGGCGTGCTGGTGTCCTCAGCGCAGATCCGGTCGACGAGGATCCTGCGCTGCTGCTCGTCCATCTTCTCCAGTACGAGCTCGGCGACCCGGTTTCCGTCGTGCCAGGGCATCTTCGTCACCTTGCTCAGAGCGAAGATGCCGGACTCCCCCGGAGAAAGCCGTGCCGGATCGACCCTGGTCGACGAAAACTCCGACCGCTGTTCGGGCAGTTCCTCACCAGCGGGCGAGGTCGGCTCACCCGAGCCCGAGCTATCACGCCGTGATAGGTCAACCTCACCCGAGCCCGAGCTATCACGCCGTGATAGGTCAGCCCCACCCGAGCCCGAGCTATCACGCCGTGATAGGTCAGCCCCACCCGAGCCCGAGCTATCACGCCGTGATAGGTCAGCCCCACCCGAGCCCGAGCTATCACGCCGTGATAGGTCAACCTCACCCGAGCCCGAGCTATCACGCCGTGATAGGTCAACCTCACCCGAGCCCGAGCTATCACGCCGTGATAGGTCAGCCCCACCCGAGCCCGAGCTATCACGCCGTGATAGGTCAGCCCCACCCGAGCCCGAGCTATCACGCCGTGATAGGTCAGCCCCACCCGAGCCCGAGCTATCACGCCGTGATAGGTCAGCCCCACCCGAGCCCGAGCTATCACGCCGTGATAGGTCAGCCCCACCCGAGCCCGAGCTATCACGCCGTGATAGGTCAACGGGTGATTCGCTCCCCTTCACCGCTGTCGCCGCACGCGCGTCCGCCTTCCTGCGCTGCTCGTCGGGTGAGAGCCGCGCGAGGTTGCGTACGTGCTCGATCGTGCGGCGCCCGGCGACGAGGTCGGCCTGGAGCTCAGGGGCCAGTTCGAGTACGGACAGCTTTGAGGAGATCGTCGACTGGCCGATGCCGAGTCTCTTGGCGGCTTTGCTCTGGGACCCGTAGAACTCGACGAGCTTTCGCAGCGCGTGGGCTTGCTCGAGCGGGTTCATGTCGTCCCGGTGGACGTTGGCCACGAAGGCCGCTTCGAGAAGGGACTCGTCGGTGGAGACGAGTGCGTTGTCGACGCTGACACGGATCGTCGGGACGCCGGCCCGGCGTGCCGCCTCAAGTCGGCGATGGCCGTCGATGACGAGGTAGCGGGCACCCTCGTCGACATCACCCGCGCGGTTCGGCCGCTCGGCGAGATAGGCGTCGACGGTCGCGATGGTGATCGCGTTGACGAGCCCGATCTCACGGATGCTCTCGGTCAGCCCGTCCAGCTCGCGAAGTTCCTCGCGAGGGTTGTCGGGGTTCTGGCTGATCAGGTGAAGCGGAAGTTCGGTGGGATCGGGAACTCCGGCGGTGGGCGCGCCCGTCGCGCTGCCGATGGCGGCACGGCGGGCGCTGATGGGGCGCGCCTGAGCGAAGGATGCGCCGGCTCCGAGGTCCTTGGCCTTGCTCACTTGCTGATCTCCCGGGCCAGGGCGCGAAGTGCCACGGACTGTTCGCAGCGGGGTGCGTAGGCAAGGAGCGGTCGCTTGGCGCGGACGGCTTCCTTCTGCTCCTTGAGGTCGCCGATGACGCCGACGACGCGAGGATCCTTTATGTCCATCCAGGACTGGAGGGATGAGGTGGCGATGTAACCCCGCCGGGCGTCGTAGTGGTTGACGACCAGGCCGAGGTAGTCGACGTCGAGGGCGAGGTCGCTGCGCATGTCCTCGATCTGGGAGGTGAGTAGCCCGTAGGCATCGGCACTGCTGTCCTCGGCCTGGACGACGATGAGAACGCCGGAGTTACCGGGGATTTCCTGGGGACGCCGGCGTCCGTAGTAGGTAGCGGCGTCCATGCTGAGACCAAGGCTGGGAGGACAGTCGATGAGGATGACGTCGTAGTCGGGCTCTACTGCGGCGAGGGCGCGCTCGAGGGCTGCCTCACGAGCGCGTACGGAGGCGAGGCGCACGTCGAGGAGGAAGGCGTCGGTGCACGCGGGCAGGAGGTGGAGGCGGCCCCCGAAGCGCTCTTCGTCGATCGTGACGATGAGTTCCCTCAGGTCGCCCTTGGCGTCACCGGCCATGTGGTTGGTCAGTGAGTCCCCGTCCATGGGAAGGGGATCGTGTCCCAGCTGTTTGGTGAGGTGTCCTTGGGGGTCGAAGTCGACAAGCAGGACTCGCTGGCCGAGACCGGGCAGGTCTTCCAGGGCCAGAGGGTCACTGGCCGCGTCCGAGTTCTCGTCGAGGAGGGCGGCGAAATGCTTGGAGACCCGGACCGGTACGAGCACGGCAGGGTCCTCGGCCAGCGCCTCACCAGTACCGGCGGTGATCGCGGTCTTGCCGACACCGCCCTTTTGATTGCAGATGACGACACGGCGGACGATCTCGGGTCGACGTACGGCCGGTGCGGGGTGACTGTCGAGCCAGACGGACACGGATTGCGCGAGCCCCTGGATGAGCGAGACACCGCGGCTCTTGCAGTCGGCGCGGAAGCCATGCCAGAGCTCGGTGGGCAGGAAGGTCGCGAACGACTCGGCACCAGAGGTGTCGATGGGGGAGAGGTTGGATCCGAGGCCGCGCCATGCCGCGACCCCGGCTTCGACGGCATCCTGCATGTCGATGCCGTGCTGGACGGCGCGGACCTTGAGTTCCTGGCGCAGCCAGGAGGGCAGCTTGGAGACGACCTTCTCCCGGTCGCCCCTGGTGTCAGTTGACGTCATAGTCCGTCACTCTACTAACGTCAGCAGCTATTTTCTCTCAAGACACGTTACCTAGCTTCATACTTTCGCCGGTGGACCTATCACGGCGTGATAGGTCCACCGGCCGCCCACCGAGGAGTGAGGAAGCCCCCGACCTATCACGGCGTGATAGGTCGGGGGCCAGCCGGACCTATCACGCCGTGATAGGTGTCCCCACCCGGATGGCGAGCCCCGCTCCGTCGACGGGCTCCGACGCACCCCGGTATAGTGAGGCCACAACTTGTTGTTCAGGCACGGAAGCCCCGCCATCGGTGATGGCGGGGCTTCTGGTTTCTCCGTTCACGCGATCCGCAGATCGGGGCGGCCTTCGGAGGGTGGCGCCGTCCGGTACTCCGGGAGGTTGATCGTCGGCAGCCTGCCGCTCTTCATCTCCTGGAGAGCGTGGGCGAAGGCGGCTTCCATGTCCGTCACGTTCTCGTACTTGGCGGCAAGTGGGTGGAGGCGATAGCGGTTGCCTCCTCTGCCTTCGGCACGGGAACGCAGGACGAGGTTCAGCTCGAACAAAGGCTCCATCAGTGCGCTGACGGTCGGAGGCTTGACCTTGTACTCCACAGCCATCTCACGCTGGCTCGGGAGCGCGCCACCGTTCTCGCTTCGGAAGACCAGGTACTGAAGGAACTTCACTGGGGCCGCCCCAATGGGCAGAGCCCAGATCCGCTCGGCAACAAGGGGCGACATGACTGCTACGGCCATCGGTGCCCTCCTCCCGTATCGACTCGGCCTGTTCTGGTGGCGGGCATCACCCGGTGCGCTTCCTTCGGACGGGCTCTTCGGGCATGTCGGTCTCCAGGTTAAGGTCCAGCTCTTCCTGATGGTGGACCATGGTCGGGCCGATCCGGTGTGGGAAGGCGGTGGGATCGTCTTCGTGGTCCGCGGCGATCTGCGCGAGCACTTCGTGCTGGGCCGTACTGTTGCCCTGGAACCACAGCGTGACATTGAGCCGGATCCGCCCGTTCCCCGCCGGCTCCAGCCACTTGTACTCGCAGAGGGCCCGGACGGAGCGGTTGACCGTGGGCCTGGTGATCATCTTGGCGCCGGGCTTCTTGACCGCGAGCGCGTTGAGGCCGTCCGTGATCTCCTGCTGGGTGTACTCCGCGATCCCGGTGCCCGGCTTCTGTCCGCCCGCCACGTACAGGAACACGCAGAGCTGGCTCTTCGTGATGCCATTGGCGATGAAGAGCTGGGGCAGCAGTTGCGTGAACCAGTTGCTGGCGAGGCTGTACCCGGATCCTCCGGCGAAACTATGAACCGAGCGCGGGTCGTTCTCGTACTCGAAGGTGACGCCCTTGAGCCTCCGCTTCCCTTCTTGTGGGGCTGCTGGAGCCTGGGCGGTCGCACCCAGTTGTTCTCCCAGCAGGCTCAGAATGTCGTCGAAGACAGAGCCGCTCTCCGGCGATTCTGCGGGTGAAGGCACTGCTCGTGGCCGACGCGGCTGGCGCGACGGCTTTTCAGATGTCACTGGACCCTCCTTGTTGCTCAGGCGGTCCGAGACTACCCCAAAAGTTAGGCTGAGCCTTACTTTTCCGTGCGTGTCGACACGTCAAAAGTAAGGCTCAGCCTAACTTTTGACGTGTCGGTGCATGTGGGGGTGCAGCTGTGCGAACATCTGCGGCAAAAGTTCACTTCAGCCGAATTTTATGCGCACGCAAGCCTGGAAAGTTAGCGTGAAGCTAACTTTTGCTGCTGATTAATAGCACATTACGTTCGACTCCGAGGCGTCGAAGGGTTGTTGGCGCTCGATGCGCCTCGCTTCTGACCTGGAGTTTTCCCTCGGCGTCGAGGGCTCGAAAAAAGTTAGACTGAGCCTAACTTTCACTCCAAATGTGCCCGCCAGGTTAACATTTCGACCCCCCAAATGTGTCCGCCAGAGCATGATCGTTTTCTAAAGTCGCAGGTCAGAGCCCTGAGTTTCCCCTCGCCTCTTCTATAAGAGCCGCAGCCGCAGCCTCCGCGCACCCCCGAAGTCAGTGGCACTGCCATGAACCGACCTACCGTCAGTACCCCTGGCAGGCACGAATCCTGACCCCTACCCAACTACTGACGCCCCGACCAACCTGACCGAACCTCAGCCCACGAAAGCCGACCCCGGCGATGCCTGTACACGACTTCCGGTATCACGTGCCAGTTCAGCCCCCCACTCGGACCAGCCACGCTTCCGTTCTTCTCCGAGCTGCGGCCCCAGCGGCCCGACTGCCCGCGAGGTACCTCCCCGACTGACCAGCCGACCGCTGCCCTGTGCCGGACAAGACGCCCTATGGTTCTCGTCTCTGCTCAGCGCCCGGAACATTCACAGGGGCGGCCGAGAACACAGGCGCGGACATGGCCTCGTCTGTCGCCTGGAATCTGTTCCTAAAGGTCGAACTCCAGGTGCTCCACATCGGTGAAGCGCACCTCCTGCAGGTCTCCGGCGCGACGGCCGCCGTCCTGGAAGTACACCTCCTTGAGCGCCTCGGCAGTGATCTCCCGCAGCCTGTCGTCGTGGGCACCCTGCTGCTGCGCCTCGAAGAGCCGCGCGGCGTACTGAGGTGCCAAGGCGACCGTGAGGTGGCGAATCCGATCCTGGTCGGTCGATCCGATCGGAGCCGTGTAGCCCAGGCGAGCGCGGGTGTCGATCACGATGCCGCCGGTGGTCGATGCCCTCTCCCTCGCCTTCGCTTGGATCTGCGGCTGCCAGCGGGACTTCACCTCTCGCTCCAGACGAGTCGCGAGATCGGCACGAGGCTTCTTGATCTGGTTCTTCACGTATCGCTCGACGGTGCGCTGGGAGACGCGCAGCATCTGCGCGACAGCCCTGGTGCCCTTGAGCTGCTTGACCAGGTACCGCATCTGGGCGCCGGCCGACTTCGGCACCGGGCGGGTGAAGGCTTTCTGTACCGCCTCGTCAAGGCCATCCCCGAACATGCTCATCGCGTACTACTCCCCGTTGTCCACATCGGTGACGGTGCCGTCCTTGATGTACCGGGCCAGGTTGAGCTCGGGCGCATGGAACTGTTCCCGGACGCCCTCGCCCCACAGCACGTCCTGGGTTCCTTCGTGTTTGACCAGACCGGGGTTCACACCGAGCTTGAAGCCTCCAGGCAACGGCTTGCCCGCCCGGTAAGGGAGGAAGTCCAAGGGGGATTCCCCGTCGACCGCGTACACGGCGCAGTCGGAGAGGATCGCGACGGGGTACTGTCCCGTGAAAGCCGCATGCTTGACGATCTTTCGGTGCATGTTGATCCGTGTCCGGGAAATGACCGCCGCACGGATGTCCGGCCGCCAGGTCGGACGGGCGAGTGCCCTCCAAGGCTCGCCGGGTCGCCAGCCCTCGCCCCGGGGGCGTTCCCGCAGTTTGCCGAGGCCGCCCTTCACTGTCGCCTTGATCGCGGAAACCACGATGGCCAACTGAGGATCACGCTGCCTGTATCCCGCCATAGCCGTCAGGAAGTCCGCGGGCGGCAGGTCCGCTCCGACACCCAGGTCCGCCATCGTCGCCAGGTAGGCGTCGCGCAGCCGGGAGTACCAGCCGTCCAGGTAACGCCCGTTCTCGTACCGCACCCATGCCTCGATGGGCACGACCTCATAGCCCAGTTCGACCGCGTAGGCCACGGTAGGCGTCGCGTACCAGGCCGGGCCGGTCGGGGTCTCGCCCTTCGGCGTGAACGGGCTGGGCAGGAGGTCTCCGTCCAGTTCCACCCACTCCTTGCCCGACTTCACACGAGACAGGTCCACGTGGGAGAGGTCGACCAACCAACTGCCCGGAAGTTTCGGGTCGAACACCGGCTTGCCGACCCGTGTCGGTGCGCTGGTGCCGACGACGAGGCCGTTGGCACCAGCGGCGAAGGCCATGTTCACATCGATGCCCACCAGGTTGCGGCGCAGGCATTCGGCATCGGTGAGCGGACGCGCCCAGTCGTACGCCTCCTCGAAGAGCTTCTCGCCTGGGCCTCGGACATGGAACCGGGGGAGGTCCCTGAGGAGCGGATGGCCGTCCGGTGCTTCGCACGGTGCGCAGTCCACCGGGTCTTTGCCCAGAGAGCCGGGGTTGTGCTCGGAATGCCGCTTGCCATCAGCGTCGGCACCGGAGGCACGGGTCGGAGGGTGCAGCGACGTCATCAGCTCCAGGCCTGTCACGGCGGTCGAACCGCGAGGCGTCATCACCCGGGACGCGTACACACCGAGGAGGCGGGCCAGGTCGGCCGGCTGAAGCTCTCCGGCGTCGGACCAGTGCCGGGTGTCGAGCGCGTTCCACGACGGAATGCACAACTGCACACAGGCCCGCTCGGAGCCCTGAGCCGGGCGGTAGATTCGCGCCCACGGTCCGAAGCCACGTTTCGTCAGCTTCCATTCAGCACGAGCGAGTTGCCTGACGATCTTGTGATTCTCCGGCAGGCGTCCCGCGAGCCGCTCCTCGTCCGTGAGCACCACCGGGAGTCCGTAACGCTCCAACGCTGCCTTCGTGAGTACGAGCAGCGGGTCGGCGTCCTTCCCCGGCCCGGACAGTTTCGGCTGCCCGAGCTTCGCCTCACGCAGCGTCCAGTCGACCAGGGCCGGGATGCTTTTGGCGGGCACGTCCAGGACCAGGCCGCCGGTGCAGTACGCCAGCGCCTGGCCGTCCTCGACGTCGACGACGGCCAGCGGGCCGTGCTCGAACCGTGCGGGGGAGCCGGTCGTGTTCTCCCGCCGCCCACTCGGGCGCCGCGGTCCCGACGACGCTGCGGGGGCGCGTAGCGGACGCCGAGGGACCTCTGGGGCAGTGACGACTACGGCAGTGGGATGCGGCTCCCCGACTGTGGACTCGGCCTCCGAGCCCGAGTCCACGGAAGGAGCCGGCAACGCATTCACCGCGGGAGGAGCGTCTGAGCGTGTGGCCGGTCCTGTGGGGGTGGTGACCTCGTCTGCCGAGGAAGGCGCGGGGTAGAGCTCCGCGAGCCGGTCGAGCAGCCGCGCGTACGCTTCACGCTCCGGCCCTCTCGGCTCTGTCCTCGTCTTGCTTGATTCCCAGCCGGACACCGTGGCGCGGCGGATCTTGAGCGCGGCGGCGACCTCGTCCAGTGTCAGACCGTGCGCGACGCGCAGCCGCTTACGCTCCTCGGCCGGCGGCAGCGGTGAGCGGGACGCGACCAACGCGTCGACCGCGTCGAACAACTCGGACATGGGACCTCCTATCCGGCAGCCTATACCCTGAACCGTACGCATCAAGTACATCTACCGTACGGATCGCGTACATAGTCGGAATGGGCGCCTCCTTGAGGGAGCCACCGGCCGACGCTGTAGCGGCCTACGCCCACTGCATGCCGAGTTCCCGCAGAGTGTTCAACTGTTCCTGAGTGAGCTTGTCTCGTCGGCTTTTGGTGTTGGAGACCCATACGCCCAGCTTGACGGTCACCGGTTCCGCCTTGTCGCCGACCGTGATCTGTTCGCTGTGGCTGCGGGGTACCGGCCGGTCCGCACCTTCCCGCTCCACCCATTGGGTGAGGGCTGTCATGCCTCGATGAAAGGCTTGCTGGGCTTTGCTCGGGCCGCCTGTCGTGTGGGTGACTGCCCGGACGGGAGACGGGGCCGGGATGGGTTTGATGCCCAGCGTGGTCAGGCGTTCCTGCTGCTGGCGGGAAAGGAGTCTCCAGGTTCTGGCCTGCCGCATGCGGGCCAGCCATCGCCCGAGGTCGTCACCGTCGAAGGTGACACCGAGGTGGATGTCGGGCAGGTGCCCGTGAGCTTCGTCGACGGCGAGGTCGGTGAGCACACGGTGGTGGCGTTGCCAGTCCAGCGGCCAAGGACAGTTCCAGTCGGGGTCGATCGCGGCGAGTTGTGCGGCTCGGGCTTCGGCGCGGTCGGGGTCCTTACCGAGGCCGTTCTTCCGTCGCAGGTTGGCGAGGAGTTGGCCGATGGCCAGTTGTTCGCCGCCACCTTCGCCCCAGACGGCATCCTGACGGGGTGCGAGGTGTCCGGTGGCGCGGTGGTAGGAGCGCAGCGCGGCGAGCTTGTTCTCCCAGGCTTCCTCGCCGGGCTCCCAGACCATGCCGGCTTCCGGTGCGTCCAAGAGCTCTTTGCGCCGCTCCTCGAGCTCTTTGGCCCGCAGGGCTTTGCGCTGCTGGTGGACCCAGCGCCCGAGGGGGAAGTCCTTGGTGACGCCGACTGCTGTCACGGCGTCGTACGGGACGGCGTAGAGGCCGGTGATCTCGTTCTCTGCTCGCCAGCGGATGAGGGCCTGGTAGCCCTCCAGCCACACCAGCGATTCCGGCCGGTATACCCGGGTGCGGAGGAAGGCCGCGATCGTGGCCGGATCGCGAGGAGTGGAGAAGCGCAGAAGCGTCGACTGTTCCGCGCTCTGTGCGCCGCCTTCCTGTGCCCTTCGGCCTTCTTCGCCGTCGACGCCGACGATCCGGCCTTCGGAGTCACGAACGAGGTGGTGGACCTTCTCATGCGGCCGACTGGTCAGCGCGCGGGAAGCGAGCTGTTCGACCAGCCTCTCGTCGTGTGAGCGCAGGCCCTGAAGCACGGCCACGAGCGGTTTGAAGCTCGCACTGGCGACCATGTCGTCGGGGTCCTCACCTCCTTCCAGGAACACCGGGACGATAATCCTGGCGATCTTGGTGGTGTTGTCGGCGTTGGGTCTGAGCGCGCGGCCGATGTTCTGGACGATCTCGATTTGTGAGCCGCGGGTGTCGGCGAAGCAGACGGCCTCGACTCCCCGTTCGCCGGTGATGTCGACGCCTTCCCCAAGGACGCGGCAGCTCGCGAGGAACGCCCGGTGCACGCGGTGCCCGGTGGCATCGACGCCATCCGCGAACTGGCGCAGGACCTCGCGCCGCTCGGTGACGAGGTGGTCGCCGCACAACCACGAGGACCAGACCCGGTCCGTAGGGACATGGCGGCCGGCTTCCAGCTCGTACGGCTCGGCGTCGATCGACGACCTCGGCAGCCGCTCCGCATCCGCCAGAGCTTTCAGGGACGGTTCAGCCGTGGACAGCTCGGCTGCGGTCTCCGGCAGCTTCTCCGCGAACGCGGCTGCCTCCTCCACACGCTGGTGGAAGGTCATGACCGTACGCAGGTTGTATGCCGCCGCGTGTTCCAGGAGCGCCGTCTGCAGAAGAGCGAGACGCCGGCCCCGCTGTGCCTCCTCCGGCTCCCCGAGCACGGGCGCAGGGTCGTGGATCTCCAGGACGTCGATCTCGAAGCCGGCGAGGATGCCGCGTTCGATTGCCGCCGAGAGCCCGAGCTCGGCCAGCCAGGGCCCGTAGGTCTCGGAGTCCTGCCCCATCGACGCGAGCTCCAGCTCATGGCCTCCCGCCTCCTTCTGCGGTCGAGCCGCCGCGAAGATACGCGGGGTGGCGGTCAGGTAGAGCCGGAAGTCGGCCGGAATACGGGCGTTGTCGTGGATCGCCGCCCACGGCTTGCCCAGGTCACCGGCCGTTCCGTGAGCCTCATCCACGATGGCGAGGTCGAAGCCGTCCATCCGCTGTCCGTAAAGGCGCTTCCCGCCTGCCAAAGCTGCCTCCAGAGGCCCGCGAACCTTGCGTCGGCTTGGGGCGTCGACGTCCTCGCGGTCCACCAGGGAGGCGTACGTGGCGAACACGACGACCGGCCCCTTCCCGGCCCACAGGGAGAGCTGAATCGGGTTGGTGGTGGTGCGCACACCCAGCTCGTTCAGCACGGGGTCGTTCTCCAGCGAGCACACCGCGACCATGGGGGAGCGGTGGCCCACCAGGCGCCACGCCTGGGCGGTCTGTACGAGCAGGTCCAGGGTCGGGACCGTGACGAGGATCCGGCCGTCCGCGAACGACTCCAGCGCGCACGCAGCGGACGTGATCGTTTTTCCCGACCCGGTGGCTGACACGATTGTGCCCCGGGCACCCTGCGGAGGCACAGGTGACCTTGCAGGGAATCCCACCCATTTCCGAAATGCCGACCGCTGATCTACCTGGTGCTCCCTGAGCTGAACCACAGACACTTCCCTGCCCCCTACACCAAGCTCCTGACGATCACGTGGACCGGGCCCCCCGATGCACCCACATCCCGAATTTTACATGCTGCATCAACGATGCATCGGCTATCACACGAGCCCCCGCTGGTTCCGTCTCCAGCTCCGGGAGCGCAGCGGACGGAGCATCACTTCTGGTGCGCAGCACCAGAAGTGAGTGGGCCGCGCAGCGACCCACGACTTCCGCGCAGCGGTCCAACCCACTATCCGTGCTGAGATCCCACCTGTGCTCCCGCGCAGCGGGAGCACAACCACCGCGCGCAGCGCGGTGGTTCGCTTGCACATCGCGCAGCGATG